>DAOTVV010000069.1:0-16482 GCA_034436255.1 Anaerolineae bacterium | reverse complement strand
GAGCCGGGCGACATCATCATGACCGGCACGCCCTCAGGTGTGGGCATGGCGCGCAACTGCTTCCTGAAACGCGGAGACGAGATAGCCGCCAGCGTCGAGGGCATCGGCACGCTCAGGGCCACGATCGTCTAGCAGCCGCGTCGCTCTGCCCGGGCAAGGGTTTAGCTTCTCGGCGCGGCTGTCCTCGCACAAGTTCGGGACCCACTGGCGCGGGTTGCGAGAGTGGCCGCTGCCGGCCTTTGCTCAGCAGCCGTCTTCACACCGCTGGCGCATGCGTCCCCAAGAGGCTCACCTGCCCTACCGTGGTGCCTGTGTTATACTGACCAGGATACTCTTGGAGCTATGTGACACATGCCGAAGCCAGTCGTGGCCTTGGTCGGCCGGCCCAATGTGGGCAAGTCCACCCTGTTCAACCGCATCGTCGGCCAACGTCAGGCGATCGTCGAGGACATTCCCGGCACAACACGTGATCGCCTGTACGCAACGGCCGATTGGGCCGGCATTGATTTCATGGTGGTTGACACCGGCGGGCTCGAGATCATCCCCGTCGCCGGCAGCACCGAGGGCGGCTGGCAACCTCTGGCGACCGCCTCTGCTCCCTACGTGCAGGCCATGCGCGCGCAGGTGCAGGTGGCCATTGATGAAGCCACCGTAATTGTTCTCGTTGTGGATGCTGCCGCCGGCGTAACAGCAGCAGACGAGGCCATTGCCGATCTGTTGCGCCGGGCCGGCAAACCAGTGATCGTGGCGGCAAACAAGGCGGATAACGAGCGCCTGCGCCAGGCATCAAGCGACTTCTACACGCTTGGCCTGGGCGAACCACTGCCAGTCTCGGCTCTGCACGGCACCGGCAGCGGTGACCTGCTCGATGCGGTTGTCCAACACTTGCGCGCCATCCCGTTCGCCGAGGAGCACGATGAGGCCGACGTACATCTGGCGATCGTGGGCCGGCCGAACGTCGGCAAGTCCTCGCTTCTTAACGCCATCTTGGGCGAGGAACGCGTCATCGTCAGTGAGATCCCGGGTACCACCCGCGACGCGGTGGACACCCTCGTTAATCTCGACGGCAAGCAAGTGGTGCTCATTGATACCGCAGGTATTCGCCGCCGTGGCCGGATCGAAACGGGCATAGAGCGCTACAGTGTGCTGCGCGCTCTGCGCGCCATCGAACGGGCGGACGTTGCCCTGCTGGTTCTTGATGCCACGGAACTGGTCACGGCGCAGGACGCGCACGTCGCCGGGTATATCCTGGAGGAAAGCAAGAGCGTCGTCGTCGCAATCAACAAGTGGGACCTGATGCGCGGCGGCAACGAAACCCGCGCCGCCTATGTCAGGCGTGTCCGTGAGGAGCTCAAGTTCCTCGACTATGTGCCCATCGAGTTCGTGTCCGCCAAGACGGGCGCCGGCGTCAAGCGGCTGCTGGACACGGCTCTGCGCGTCCGCGAGGAGCGATTCCAGCGCATCGCCACTGGCCCTCTCAACAAACTGGTCCGCGATGCGATGGCCCAGATCAACCCACCGACCAAAATGGGCAAGCGCTTGCGCGTCTTCTACGCCACGCAGCCAAACGTGGACCCACCGACCTTCGTCCTTTTCGTGAGCGACCGGAAACTGGTGCACTTCGGCTTCACGCGCTTCATAGAGAACCAGATTCGCAAGTCCTATCCGTTCACCGGCACGCCGATTCGGATTGAGTTCCGCGATGACCAAACCCAAAGCGGCTAGGGCTCAGTATCTCGTTACCTTTCCCATGGGCCTGGACGGCCTTGTCATGGACGAACTGCAGCAGAAGGTCCCAGGCTTTGCATTGGAAGCACGTACAAGCCGCGACATTTGTTTCGCCTATGACGGTTCGCCTGCGGACCTGCTTACTCTGCGTTCCGTGAGCGACGCCTGGCTCGTGCTCTGGCGCTCCGGCCCGCTCGGCCCACGCTTCGCTGATCTGCGCCTGTTCGCGGAGCAGATGGCGAAGCTTCGCTTGGAAGACGGGATCACCAGCCTGCGTGCCGCTGGCTTCCGGCCCAAACACCACATGACCTTTGTCGTGAATTGCTCCTTGCGCGGGCAGCGTGCCTATCGCAGAGTGGATGCCATCGCCGCCGTCGAGAGGGCACTTGTCGGCAACTCTGCGGGCCGCCTGCGGCCGGTGCGAGAGAATGCGGACCTCCGCCTCTGGTTGCACATCGGCGTTGAGGAGACCCACCTCTGCCTCGCCCTGGCGCACACACCCTTGGGTTTGCGCCAGCGCGCTGTTTCGCTCCCGACGGCGCTTCCGGCACCGGTCGCATACGCCATGGCGGCCCTGACCAAGCCTCGACCAGATGATGTCTTCCTTGACCCGATGTGCGGTACCGGCAGCATCGCTCTGGAGCGGGCTGAGAACTGGCGGCATGCCCTGATCCTTGCCGGCGATCGCGAGCCTCAAGCTGTCGCAGCCGTGCGGGAGAACTTTGGGCCCAGGCACCGCCCACGGGAGTTCCTGCTCTGGGACGCCACGGCCCTCCCTCTGCCAAAGCACAGCGTGAGCGCAGCGGCCTGCAACCCGCCTCACGGCGTGCAGATGCGCCCGGCCCAGGGGATCGAGGCGCTCTACCGCGGTTTCTTGGCGGAGGCAGGACGTGTGCTGAAGCCTTTTGCCTTGCTCACCTTCCTCACTCCTGAACGCCAGCTCACCGACAGGCTGTTGCGTGAGGCAGGCGGTTGGAGTATCGAACGCTGTTTCGTGATTGACCTCTTGGGTCAGCGGCCCTATCTCTATGTGCTGAGGAGGATGCTCTAATTGGCCGAGACACCGACGCACCGCACGCTGCGCGACGTGCGTGGCTGGATTCTCGATATGGACGGCGTACTCTATCGCGATACGGAGCCGATACCGGGAGCGGCTGAGTTCATTGACCATCTCCGCCGCGAGGCCACGCCTTTCGCCTGCCTCACCAACAACTCGACGCTTACCTCGGAGCAGTACTCTCGCAAGCTCGCGAACATGGGCATCCACGTGCCCGCGTCCCAGGTGCTGACTTCGGGCCCGGCCACCGCCGCCTTCATACGCAGCGAATCCGGCCCGGGCACCCCCGTTCTGGCGATTGGGGAAGACGGCGTCATGCAGGCGCTCAGAGAGGCTGAGCTTCATCTGACCCAGGATTATCGCCAGGCCCGTTATGTGGTCGTTGGCCTGGACCGCCAGATCACCTATGACAAACTGCGCGCCGCCGGCCTGGCAATCCGCAATGGCGCCAGGTTCATCGGCACCAACCCCGATCGCACCCTCCCCGTCCCCGAAGGCCTCGTCCCTGGGAACGGCGCTTTCCTCGCAGCGCTGGAGGCAGCCACGGACGTGGCGCCTTTCATCATCGGCAAACCCGAGCCACCGATTTTCCACTGGGCCCTCGCTCACCTCGGCCTTAAGCCTGAGGAGACGGCCTGTGTGGGCGACCGCCTGGAAACAGACGTGTTGGGTGGCAAGCGCGTGGGACTGTATACAGTTTTCGTCCTCTCGGGTGTGAGTACGGCCGAGCAGCTATCTCACTTCCAGCCAGGCCCAGACGCCGTCTTTCCTAGCCTGGCAGAACTGCTATTGGCCTGGAAAAAGCGGTAGGATGAGCGACCAGGCGGGCCTCACAGGCGCGGGCGAAACGATGTCACGCCAGTTGGAGGACTTTTTCAGCCTCGACCGCCCCGCTTTGGAACAGGCAATGGCGGAGATGGGACAGCCCCGCTTCCGGGCTGACCAGGTGTGGGGCTGGGTCTATCGTCAAAGCGTAGACAGCTTTGAAGCCATGACTAACCTCCCAGCTCTCCTGCGCCGTCGCCTCTCCGAGCTCTACACTCTGACCCCGGCTACGGTTGCATCCAGCCAGACGGATGAGCCCTCGCAGACGCGCAAGGACCTTCTGCGCCTGGCCGATTCCGAGACGATAGAATGCGTCTTGATGCGAGAGCCACACGGCCACACTGCCTGCCTGTCCACCCAGGTCGGCTGCTCCATGGGCTGTAGCATCTGCGCAACGGGGCAGGCTGGCTTCAGGCGCGACCTGACGCCAGCCGAGATCGTTTTCCAGGTTGTCCACTTCAACCGCCAACTCGCCCGGCTGCCCGAGGAACCGCGTGCCCGGGTCGGCAATGTCGTCTTCATGGGCATGGGCGAGCCGCTGCTCAATTACCAGGCCACCATGGCCGCGATCGCGCGCCTTTGCGATCCCTACGGCCTTGCCATGAACCCGCGCAATATCACCGTCTCAACGGTGGGTCTGCCAGAACGCATCCTCGCCCTGGCACGAGAGCCTCTCCCCTTGCGCCTGGCCGTCTCGCTACACTCGCCCGACCAGGAAGTACGGCAGCGCATTCTTCCGAAAGCCGGGCGCGTGCCGATCCATGAGTTGATCCAGGCCTGTGAGGCGTACGCCGACAGTCACAACCAGCGCATCACGTTCGAGTACGCCCTTATACGAGGCGTGAACGACTCAGAGGCGGATGCCAGGCGGCTTGTGCGGCTTATCGGCTCCCTTCCCGCGCACGTTAACCTCATCCCCCTTAACCCGACACCCGGCTCCGCCTTTCAGCCGTCTACTCCGCGGGCAACCCAGGCCTTTCAGGAAGTGCTCAAGCGCTCTCGCATCCCCTGTACGGTGCGCCATAGCCGTGGCATCGCCATCCAGGCTGGGTGCGGGCAATTGCGCGGCTGCCAGCTATGAGCAACGCTGGCCCTGGCAGAACGAAGGCGCCCCGTTGCCAGTGCAGTGCCGTCGCCGTTGCCGGGGCGCGCGACAGGCCAGCGCGCATGCGCCAGGCCGTCGTACCGGAGGACGCCTCCGGCGTAGCCAGGGCTGTCAACCATCTGGCATGGCCGGTACTGCTGGAGAACCTGTTCCAGTCGGGGATGGCCACCGTGGATATGATCATGGTCGGGCGCCTGGGCCCAGATGCCATCGCCGGCGTCGGCACCGCTGCCCAGGTGATCTGGGTCATGCAGGCTGCCATCACAGCCATCACCACCGGGACGACCGTGCTAGTGGCTCGCAGCTTCGGTGCCGGAGAGCACGAGCAAGCGGACAGAGTGGTTAAGCAGTCTTTGTTGCTTGGCCTGCTCGTGTCAGCCCTTTTCGCCCTGGCCGGCCTTTTCCTATCCCATCTGCTCATTGCTGCCTTAGGCGCAGATGCGGACGTCACCTACCTTGGCGGCACCTATCTTCAGATCGTGGCCGCCAACGGCATCGTCATGGTCATGATGCTGGTTGTAAGCGGCGCTCTGCGCGGCGCCGGTGACACTCGCACCCCAATGGCGGTCACCGGCTCGATCAACATTATCAATATTATCGCCGCCTATGTGCTGATCTTCGGCAAGCTTGGCCTCCCGCCAATGGGGGTCGCGGGCGCGGCCTGGGGGGCGACCTTCGCTCGCGCGGTGGGCACCTTGGTCCTGCTTGGTTCCATGCTGCGCAAGCGAGCCGTGCTCAGCATCCGCGGGTGGGGCGGCTGGCGCCCTGAACTGGCGTTGACTCGGCGACTGTTGCGGCTGGGCCTGCCCTCGATGCTTGAGCAATTGCTCCTCAGTGGCGGCGCGTTGCTGTATGGAGCCATCGCCATCGGCCTCGGAACGGCCACCTACGCCACGCAGCGCATCACCTTCCAGGCCATCAACTACTCCTTCATGCCCGGGATGGCATTCGCAATGTCGGCTACAGCAATGATGGGCCAGTGCCTGGGGGCCAGGCGCCGCGATCTAGGGGAGAAAGCTTCGGCTTATGCTACACGCATGGCGATCATCTGGATGACGCTCATGGCAACAGTCATGGCGGTTTTCGGCCGCTCGATGATGCGCCTGTTCACCGACGACCTGGAGATCATTGAGATGGGCGCGAGGGCTCTAATAGTCCTTGCCTTCTCACAGCCATTTCAGGCCATCGGACAGGTGTTAGCAGGCAGCCTCCGTGGCGCCGGCGACACACGCTTCCCGATGATCGCCACCTTCATCGGCATATGGTTTGTGCGCGTTCCGCTTGGCTATCTGTTTGGCCCGGTGCTGGGCTGGGGCCTTTCCGGAATCTACATCGCCAACGTGCTCGATGGCATCGTGCGCGCCGCCGCTAACTACTGGCGCTATCGCAGCCGGCGCTGGCACAGCATCCGTGTCTAGGGCCCGCCAATTGGCGCCCGCGGCTTCTTCGGGGCTCACTGCCTCGCCGCCACCATTGGCACAGGCTCCCTGGCAGCGTGCGTAACGTAAGCCAGTCCGGTCACTAGAAGCCCACCGATCCCGCACAGGATGAACAGCGTCCGGCCTCCCAGGTCCTGATAGATGACCCCTGCAAGCACGGAGCCTATCAGACCGCCGATGCCCCACATCACAACACTCAACACCCCCTGGCCGGTAGCACGCAACTCAGGCGGGAAAATCCTATCCACAGCCAGAACAGCGGCGGTGCCGAGAGCCCCGAAGGTGAAGCCATGCAGCAGTTGGAAAGGCACCGCCCAGGCCGGCCCTGGAACCAGCCCGAAAGCCAGCCAGCGCACGCCGGACCCGAGCAAGCCCATGAGCAGGAGCCCATCTACGCCGAAGCGCCTCGCCCAATTGCCCGACAAGCGCAGCACCGTGATCTCACCGACCAGGGCCACACCCCAGGCAATGCTGATGAGCAGTGGCGTCGCACCAAGGTCGTGCAGATAAATGGTGAAAAACGCGTAATAGGGCGCGGCGGTGATGCGCCACAACAGCGTGACCACAAGCAGAATGAGTAAGCGCGGCTCGCGTAGCACCTTCGTCACCTGTTCCGCTCGCAACAGCCTGCTTCCCGCGCCAGTCTCGTGCACGCGGAACAGAGGCAAGAGGCACAAAGCCGTAGGGATGGCATAGCCGGCGAAAATGGCAACCGTGCCCCACTGCCGCACCAGCACGCCAGCACCCAGGATGCCGATCGCGTAACCGACCGAGCCCCAAAGGCGTAGACTGCCATAGTCCATCCGGAGGCGGTTTGCTTCGCCGAGCACGAGCGCTGTGCTCAACGGGCTGCCCGCCCACGACAGAGCTGCATAGATGGCCGACAGCAACAGCAGGCCACTGAACTCATGAAAGAGCGGGATGCAGGCGAAAGCCACAGCGGAGAGTAGCGTTGTCCACGCGAGCAGAGAGCGGGCGCGCCTCGATCTGTCCCCCAGCACCCCCCAGACCAGGGGCATGACAACCGCCAGGGCAGGGCCTACTCCTGTCAGTATGCCAATGCGCACCGCCGAGATGCCGCGCTCCTGAAAGTAAAGCTGCAGGTAAGGAGCCTGGGCTCCGTTTCCCATGAAGTAGAGCGCCATAAAGGCCACAATCGGCAAGGCCGAGATCGCCGCCGATAGGTCTCGGCCGCCCTTCACGTCACTCGGCTCAGCGCTAATCATCTGCTTCCTGCTATTGGCCAATGCCGGCATCGCTCCTTGATCGCATCGTCAGTACTCCGGCTCCCGGTCTGCTTAGCGCCGTAACAGGCGCCGGCCGGACCAGGTTGTTCAGGGGAGCGCATTGGGATCGCACCCTCTGTCGCGAAACCAGGCCGCTGGCCACCCGGCGAGTGCTCATTTGCCAGTGCAGAAGCCGGCGAATACGGTGGCCAGCAGGTCTTCACTCGTCGTCTCCCCTGTCACTTCGCCGAGAGCGTCAATGGCATCCCGGATATCCGCCGCCAGCATGTCGTCGGGCAACCTCGAGGCGGCAACTGCCCGTTCCAGGGCGGCGGCGGCGCGACCGACAGCCTGGGCCTGCCGCTCACTCGTCAGAGCAACTTCCGACGGCAGGCCCTGGCCGTCCAGAGCGGCCTCGAGCAATGCCTGCTGCAGTTCGTCCAGACCCTCGCCGGTGAGTGCGGACACCCGCACGCTGCGGGCATGCGGTGCCGGGCTATCTTGAGCCACAGAAGGAAGATCGCACTTGTTCCAGGCCATCACCACTGTGGGCGCCGCCTGCGCGAGAGCAGCCACGGCGCGGTCATCATCGGTGAGCGGTTGGCTAGAATCGAGCACGAGCAACGCGATGTCAGCCTGGCCGAGAGCCCGCTGAGATCTCTCGATCCCGGCCCGTTCCAGCGCATCGGCCTTTCTACCGGTGATGCCAGCCGTGTCCACGAAAACAATCGGCACGCCCTGAATCGCTATTGCCTCCTCGATGGTGTCGCGCGTCGTGCCTGGCACCGGGCTGACGATGGCGCGATCGCTGCCCAGCAACGCGTTCAGCAGTGAGGACTTGCCCACATTAGGCCGCCCGATGATGGCGACGCGCACGCCCTGGCGTATCAGTTGCGCTGTTCGCGCGCTGCTGAGCAATTCCTTCGCTTCATCAAGAACCATCAGAAGCGATTGCCGTAGAGACTCGCGCTCCACCTCTTCAACATCGAAGTCAATCGTCGCCTCCAGGGCCGCCAGAATACTGAGGAGAAGCTGGCGCATCCGGCGCAGCCTCGACGCAAGGTTGCCATCAAGCTGAGCCAGCGCCTGGCGGGCAGCGGCCACTGTCCGTGCTTCAACCAGGTCACGGACGGCCTCGGCCTGGGTCAGGTCTATGCGCCCGTTGAGGAAGGCACGCAGGGTGAACTCGCCTGGCTGGGCGAGCCGGCTGCCCTGGCGCAGGCACAGGGCCAGCACCCGTCTCGCTGACAGCGCGCCGCCATGGACGTTAATCTCGACCATGTCCTGTCGTGTATAGGTGCGGGGCGCCGGCAAGTAAACGGCCAGAACCTCGTCCACCACCTCGTTGGAGGCGGGGTCCACAACGTGGCCGTAGCACAAGCTCCGCGGGGCACGCCGCAACTTACGTCTGGTACGCAATATGGCCTCGGCAATGGGCAGGGAGTGTGGACCACTCAACCTGACTATGGCAATGGCTCCGTTGCCCACAGCCGTGCTGACGCCCGCGATCGTATCATCAACTGCTAGGGCCATGCTTACCCAACTGCATAAGACCGCTCTATCTGCCCGCTTTCACCAGAAGCCTTGCTTTGGCGAGCTCAGCGTACTATTATTGTCCAAGCCGCGTAGGGGCGCATCACAAAGCACAACTGGAGCAAGCTGCCCGTGGCCGAGATCCAGGTGCCGGATATGGTTGTGGCCCGTCTCCCGCTTTATCTGCGCGCCCTGAGCCACATGGAGAGGGAGGGCACCGCGGTCACTTCCTCACATGAACTGGCCACACACCTTGGCCTCAGCCCGGCCCAGATTCGCAAGGATCTCTCCTACTTCGGGAGGTTTGGCAAGCAAGGCACCGGTTACGATGTGGCCAACCTCCGTGCCAGGCTCACGAAAATACTGAATGTTGATCGCACCTGGGCGATGGCCCTGGTCGGGGCAGGGGCGCTGGGGCTTGCCCTGGTGCACTACGGTGGCTTTCAAGAGCGCGGCTTCTACATCGCCTGTGTATTCGACAGCGATCCGGAGAAAATCGGCCGCGACGTGGCCGGTTACACTGTCTTGCCGTCGGACACGATCGCCGAGGAGATTCCGCACCGCGGCATCAGCATCGGCGTGATCGCCGTCCCCGCTGAGGCGGCACAGGCCGTTGCCCTTCAACTTGTGGAGGCAGGCATCAAGGCCATCCTCAACTACGCACCGATCTCTCTGGCGGTTCCGAGCGGCGTTCGGGTCCAGCAGATAGACCCCGTTGTCTATCTGCAGCAGATGACTTTCTACCTTGGTTCAGGGTCAGCCAGCCAGGCATAGACCGGGTGCCGCACCGGCGGTAGGATCAAGAGCGGCGCCTCTCCTCCCCTAATGGCGACGGCCACTTCAGTGCAGCATCAGCGCGCGGCGCATTATGTCGTAATTCTCCAGGGCCTTGCCGGCGCCGATTGCTATGCACGACATCGGATCCTCGGCGACGAAACAGGGCACTCCTGTCTCTTGGGTCAGCAAGCGGTCAATGTTCCGGAGAAGCGCCCCACCGCCGGTAAGCACCATTCCGCGGTCCACGATGTCCGATGCCAGTTCGGGTGGTGTCCTCTCAAGCACATTCCTGACCATGGCCAGTATCTCAGCCAGCGGTTCGGACATGGCCTCGGTCACCTCCGAGGCACTGATCTTGATGGTGCGCGGCAGCCCGGCCATCTGGTCGCGCCCCTTGACCTCCATGGAAGGGTCACCGTCCATGGGCAGAGCACTGCCGATCGCCAGCTTGATCTCCTCTGCCGTTGGTTCCCCGATGTTGAGGTTGTACTTGCGGCGCACGTAGGACTGGATGGCCTGGTCAATCCGCACGCCGCCGATACGTACGGATCCAGACACCACAATGTCGTTGAGCGAGATCACCGCCGCTTCGCTCGTGCCGCCGCCGATGTCTACCACCATGTTGCCGCTCGGGGTACCAATCGGCATGCCTGCCCCCAGAGCTGCCGCCAATGGCTCCGCGATCAGGTGCGCCTCGCGCGCGCCAGCTTGCAGGGCGGCATCGCGCACGGCGCGGCTCTCGACCGTAGTGACCCCCACCGGCACGGTGAGCATGACAATGGGCTTGAACAAGCGAAAACGCCCACAGGTGCGGTTGAGAAAGTAGCGCAGCATTGCCTCAGTCACGACGTAATCGGCGATCACGCCGTCCTGAAGCGGCCTGGCCACCTCGATACTCTCGGGGTTCCGGCCGAGCATCTCTTTCGCCTCGGCACCGATGGCCACGATCTTGTTCTCTTTGACCGAGATGGCCACCACCGACGGCTCCCTCAGGACTATGCCCTTGGGAGCGACATGCACCATGACGTTCACGGTGCCCAGGTCCACACCGATGTGCTTAGCCAACTGGGTGATCTACCTCCCCTCGCCTGGGTGGGTTCGGCGATAGTGCTCGGCGACGCGCAACCTGGCTTCGGCGCGAGCCATAGCGGCTTTGGCGCGCTCGCTATCTATGTTCTCACCGCGGCTCTGCAACCTGGCTATGGCACGTTCGCGCGCTTGCATGGCCCGCTGGACGTCAATTTCGGTGGCACGCTCAGCTGAGTGCGCGAGCACGATGACCCGGTTGCCGCTGACCTCGAGGAAGCCGCCTCCGATCGCCAGGCTGATCTCTTCCTCTTCATCCCTGGGCTGCAGGCGCAGTTCGCCCGGGCTCAATGCCGCCAGCAGCGCTGCATGCCCTGGTAGTATGCCGACGCGGCCCTCTACGCTGGGTGCACTGACGTAGCCCACAGGCCCCGAGTACACCAGTCGCTCCGCTGTCACGATTTCCACGTAGAGTTGCCCGGCCAACTAGTGCATCGCCTCCGCCGCTTGCAGCACGTCATCAATGGTGCCTTGCATGAAAAAGGCCTGTTCCGGGACGGCATCATGTTTGCCGTCCAGTATCTCGCGGAAGCCCCGAACGGTCTCGGCTATCGGCACATAGCGGCCCGGCCGCCCTGTGTAGCGCTCGGCGACGAACATGGGCTGCGACAGGAAGCGCTGTATGCGGCGAGCTCGAGCCACGATCTCCTTGTCTTCATCGGACAGTTCGTCAACGCCGAGAATGGCGATGATATCCTGCAAGTCTTTGTAGCGCTGCAGGACGGCCTGCACCTCGCGCGCGACGTTGTAATGCTCCTCGCCAACGATCGCTGGGTCGAGAATGCGGGAACTCGAAGCCAGCGGATCAACCGCCGGATACAGGCCCTGCGCCGCAATCGCACGGTCCAGCGAGATGGTGGCATCCAGATGCGCGAAGGTGGTAACCGGCGCCGGGTCGGTGTAGTCATCGGCGGGGACATATACGGCCTGCATCGAGGTGATGGCTCCCTTGCGGGTGGAGGTGATGCGCTCCTGAAGTTCGCCCATCTCGGTGCTCAGCGTGGGCTGGTACCCCACTGCCGATGGCATACGCCCCATCAGTGCCGACACCTCGGAGCCGGACATGACGAAGCGGAAAATGTTGTCTATGAAAAGGAGCACTTCGCTCCCTTGATCGCGGAAATACTCCGCCATGGTCACGCCTGTGAGCCCTACGCGCAAGCGGACACCTGGTGGCTCATTCATCTGGCCGAACACCATCACGGTGCGCGGCAGCACCCCCGTCTCGGCCATCTCGCCGTATAGCTCGGTGCCCTCACGGCTACGTTCACCTATGCCGGTGAAGACCGAATAGCCACCATGCTCGACCGCCATACTGCGGATGAGTTCAGTGATGATGACTGTCTTGCCAGTCCCAGCTCCACCAAAGACGCCCGTCTTGCCGCCTCGAGTGAAAGGAGCGATGAGGTCAATGACCTTCATGCCCGTCTCAAAGAACTCACTACGGGTGGACTGCTCCGCGAAGCTGGGCGGATCCCTGTGAATCGAGTAGCGCTGCTCGGCGTTGACCGGCCCTTTCTCATCCACGGGTTCGCCTAACACATTGAAAATGCGCCCAAGGGTGGCCGGCCCGACGGGGACGGCGATGGGGCCTCCGGTCTGCACAGCCTGCAGCCCGCGCTGCAAGCCGTCAGTGCTGTCCATTGCCAGGCAGCGCACGGCATCGTCGCCTATCTGCTGTTGCACCTCCAGGACAACGCGGCGCCCCCGGCTATCTATCTCGATAGCATCATAGATCTCGGGCAGTTGGCCGGCGGGGAACTCAACGTCCACGACCGGACCTATGATCCGCCTAACTACGCCAATGGTGCCCTTAGGCATTGCTCCTCCACAACTGGGGCCCGAAACATGGTTCCAACTCGCTCACCTATTGCCTAGGCAGAGCGCAGAGCTTCGGTCGTGCCCGTGATGTCCAGCAGTTCGCTTGTGATCGCGCTCTGCCGCATCCGGTTATAGGTACGGGTGAGGTCGTCAACCATCTCGTTGGCATTGTCGGTGGCGCTGCGCATGGCGATCATGCGCGCCGAATGCTCGCTGGCCACGGATTCAAGCAAGAAACCCAATATCTCCACTTCCAGACTGTGCGGCAACAGGCGCTCCAGAATTGCCGCGGGGCTTGGTTCGTAGATGTACTCCACATGCCGTGGCTCGGGCGGGCTCGCATCGTCATCAGCTGCCGCCGGCGGCACTATTGGCAAGAGTTGCCTCACCTCAGCCCTCTGCGTGCCGGCGCTGACAAACCTGGTGTAGGCGACTACCGCGGCGTCAATGTCGCCACCGAGAAAGGCATCCTCAACCAGGCGGGCGATAGGCGACGCGTAAGCAATGGTCAGATCGGCCGGGATGCCCTCGAACTCGGCCATCAGATCACCGCCCCAGCGCATGATTGCCTCCCGCGCCCGCCGCCCGACGGCAATGTACGTCGCCGGCTCGGACCGCCCCGCCACATAACGGGCCGCCTCGTGGACAACGTTGTGGTTGTAGGCGCCGCACAGGCCACGGTCGGAGGCGATGAGGATAAGGGCATAGTGCCGCACCGGGCGCACCGTCAGGAGAGGGTGAATTGCCTCCCCGACGCTCGCTCGCGCCAGCCTGCGCATCAGCTCTCGCGTCTTCTCCGCATATGGCCTCGCTGCAAGCACGCGCTCCTGCGACCGCCGCATGCGCGATGCCGAGACCATCTCCATCGCGCCAGTCACCTGCGAGAGGCTGTGAACTGTGTGTATTCGCCGTAAGATCTCTTTAGTGTTCGGCACGTCTCTAGAACATGCCCGTCGCTTTGAAGTCTTCTATGGCGACCTTGAGCGCGTCCTGCGTCTCGTCGCTCATCTTTTCGCCAGTCGCTATGGTGCGGCAGAGGTCTGGCAGATTCTGATGCATATAGGCGATCAGGCCCGTCTCAAACGGGCGAACCTTCTCGACCGGCAGATCATCCAGAAAGCCATTGATGCCGGCAAAGAGGACAATAATCTCGTCCTCCAGCGCCATGGGCTCGTGCTGCGGCTGCTTGAGCAGTTCCGTCAGGCGAACGCCGCGATCCAGTTGCGCCCGCGTCGCCGCATCCAGTTCAGCTCCGAACTGGGCAAAGGCGGACAGAGCCCGGAACTGGGCCAGGTCTATGCGCAGGCGGCCTGCCACCTGGCGCATTGCCGGGCGCTGAGCGCTGCCGCCAACCCGCGATACGGAAAGGCCGGGGTTCACGGCCGGGCGGATGCCGGAGTAGAACAGGTCCGTCTCAAGGTAGAGCTGACCGTCGGTGATGGAAATGATATTTGTCGGGATGTAGGCGGATATGTCGCCCTCTTGCGTCTCGACGATGGGGAGAGCAGTCATGCTGCCACCGCCGAAATCAGGGTGCATCCGCGCCGAACGCTCCAGCAGACGGGAGTGCAGGTAGAAAATGTCGCCAGGGAAGGCTTCTCGACCGGGCGGCCGCCGCAGCAACAGGGACAACTGTCTGTAAGCCCAGGCATGCTTCAGCAGATCATCGTAAACTACCAAAGCATCCTGCCCGTTATACATGAAGTACTCGGCCATGGCACAGCCGGAGAACGGAGCCAGATAGAGCATCGCCGCCGGGTCGGCAGCCGAGGCCGCTACAATGATCGTATGCTCAAGAGCGCCAGCTTCCCGAAGAACGGCCACTACCTGCGCGATGCTGGACTGCTTCTGGCCGATCGCCACATATACGCACTTCAGGTTCTTGCCGACCTGGTTGATGATCGTGTCCACGGCCACAGTGGTCTTCCCCGTCTGCCGGTCGCCGATGATCAACTCCCGCTGGCCTCGCCCGATGGGGACCACTGCATCAATGATCTTGAGGCCGGTCTGCACCGGCGTGTCCACGTTGGCACGACGCACGACGCCAGGGGCGATACGCTCAACGGGGTAGAACTCAGCAGCCTGAATCGGGCCTTTGTCATCTATCGGCTGCCCCAAGGCGTTGACCACGCGCCCCAGCAAACCGTCGCCGACCGGCACGGAGATGACCTTGCCCGTACCCTGTACGGTGTCTCCCTCTTCGATGTCCTTGTATTCTCCGAGGATGATCACCCCGACCTGGTCCTCTTCCAAGCTGAGGGCGAGGCCATAGGTGCCATTGGCGAACTGCAAGAGCTCGCTTGCCATTACCCCGGACAGGCCGGTCACGTAGGCAATGCCGTCGCCCACGCGTTCGACCGTGCCGACATCGGCCTGGACGACCGGCGCTTCGAACTTGTTTATCTGCTCGCGAATTGACGCGATGAGCTCATCGGTCCTGAGCACCAAGAGTCTCCTCCCAACACTGGGCAACCAGATTCGTCTTAATAGCCCACTGAATCAACAACATCGCGCCCGCGGAAGCAACGCCATTGAACCTCGCCAAGCCAGGCTGCTAAGCCGTACCCTTAAGGGCACTGCGAAGCGACTCCAGCCGAGTGGCGATGCTATCGTCAATGACTTCATCACCCACCCTGATGACAACGCCGCCGATGATCGCTGCATCAGTATTCCAAGTTATGTTGACGTTGCCGCCGTAGCGTTCTATCAGGCGTCGCTCGATTGCCGACCGTTCGTCGTCAGAGGGAGGCACAGCCGTAGTGACCTGCGCCTTGACAACGTTCAGCCCATGCTCGGCCAGCAGCTGCAACTCACTGATGATGTCGTCCAGCAGCGAAACGTGCCCCTCGCTGACCAGTGTGAAAGCGAAATTACGCAACTCAGCGCTGGCGCCTGAGGGAAGCAGCCGCTCCATGAGCGCCCGGCGATCCTCAAAGGGGACGCTGGCGTCATCAAGGCTGAACTTCACCGCCCCCTCACGCCGCAGGCTATCGCGCAGGGCACTCAGGTCGCGAATCCAGGTGGCCAGTGCCGTGTCATAGACGGCGCGAGCATAGGCATACGGCACTGGATTACTGCTTGGCGTCATCAGCTTTCCCCGATGCTACCGGCTGTGCTGGACCGGCGCTGCCCGCCTCGGGTGCACCAGCCGTTGCCGGCGAACCAGCACCATCCGGCACCGCCGAGGCAAGAGCCGCTGACTGGGCGAACTGCTCAATCAGCCGGCGTTGCGCCTGTTCGTCCAGGCTCTGCTGCAGAACCTTGCGTGTGAGGTCAATCGAGAGATCAATGATCTGGCTGCGCACCTCTGCCAAGGCGCGCCGCTGCTCCTCCTCGATCTGCTGGCGCGCCTCCTGCAGAACCCGGGCAGCCTCCTGCTTGGCTTGCTCGAGCATGTCAGCCTGCACCTTCTCGCTGGCACGAGCAGCGGCTGCCACCGCCTCTTGTGCCTTGTGGCGGGCCTCGGCCATGCGCTGCTCGAACTGCTCGTCCGCCTCGGCTGCTCTCTGACGTGCCCTTTCGGCGTCCTGCATGCCTTGCTTCACTTTGTTGGCCCGCTCATCAATCATATTCAGTGTGCTCTTATACATGAACTTGTAGAGCACGAAGACCAGCAGGCCGAAGGCCACGGCCTGCCAGAGCAAGCCCCAGAGGTCAATCCCCAGTTTAGCCATTCTTCACCAGCCTAGCCCCATCGAGGGCAGATACATCCCCTCAGACAACGAGGGCAAGGATGAGCGAGATGACAAAGGCGTATATGGCCACTGCCTCGGACAGGCCTGCGCCCAGGATCATCGTGGTGCGCACTGGCCCTTCGGCCTCTGGGTTACGGCCGATGGCCTCAACTGCCTTGCCGGCGGCGAAACCGATGCCGATGCCCGGGCC
>DAOTVV010000068.1:0-12097 GCA_034436255.1 Anaerolineae bacterium | reverse complement strand
GAGGCGCCGCTGCCACCGCCCTCGCCAGGCAGTCTCGGCGCCCAGAGCGGGGCATGACGTTGTGCGGTAGGAGGGCGCGAGGAATACAAGTCGGCCCCGGCTCTGGTCGTATTCACTATGATGTGGGAGACATGGCAATGAAGAGCGATTATCGGACCCTTGACCTGCGCCCGTATCAATTGGTGCACATCGTTGCCGTCTTAGGGGCCAACCCAGGCTGTGATGCCGGTGAGCTTGACTTCGGTAGCGCTCGCCTGAATGCGGCTGTGCGTGAGATGCGCGCCCTGGCGTACGTGCCGGTCCGCCTGCGCGCCAACGTGACCAGTATCTACGCCTTTCAGAACCCGGGGCATGACGAGGACACCGAGGGCGGTGCCACGCTCAATACGGCCCGGGACCTGGACATCCTGCAGAGGCTGGGCCTGGTGCCCGGGGCGACTATGCCGGCCATTGACCTCTTCGACCTGCTCCTTACGGCCATGCCGACCGTGGATGATATCGTCGGCTACG
Organism: Anaerolineae bacterium; assembly: GCA_034436255.1. GTDB lineage: Bacteria > Chloroflexota > Anaerolineae > DRVO01 > DRVO01 > DAOTVV01. The sequence continues at coordinate 11,587 of DAOTVV010000068.1, read as the reverse complement.
GCGAGGCGGTGCCGGCGCGTTGGGCTGAGGGCCCGGCGGCGACGGCCGATGGCGTCGCGGCGATGGGCGGCAGCGACGCCGCCGAGGCTTACCGGAAAGGGGTGGCACGCGGGCTTGGCGCGCTTTTCGTTTTGCGTAAGAGCGAGGAGATGGCCCGGGTTAAGCAGGACTCGGCAAAGGCTATGCTTGAGGCAAAGAGCCTGCGCATCCGGCCGCACCACCTGATGTGCATGACCTGCTTCTACGGGGGGCGCGAGGGCGAGCTGGCGCCGATCGAGGAAGATAACCTCTGCGAAGCGATCGTGGCGATGCAGCGGAATCCGGAGATTCCGGTGACCTTGGTGCAGGGCCCCTGCATGATCTGCCCGCCTTGCCCGTACTATGACCAGGCAGCGAACCTGTGTTACCTGCATGTTGGCATTGGCCTGCGCGATGAGAAGAAGGATACCGATGTGCTGCGGCTACTCGGCCTCGACTATGGGGACACGTTGCCGGCAAAGGATCTGCTAGCCCTGCTGTATGAGCGCGTGCCTTCGACGAAGCTGGTGTGTGGGTACAAGGATGGCATCGAGCGCGGCCCCTCCTGGCGCATCTGCGACAACCCGGAGGGTAGCGAGCGCTACCGGAAAGGGCGGGCGCAGGGGATTGGGGTGGTTGGTCAAAGCTGAAGAGCGTGCTTTCACTGGCGAAATACCCTTGACACCGGCCTCGCCAACAGAGTAGAATTGCGGCGCGTGGGTAGTCAGCAGGTATCGTCTCTCCCGCCACGGCGAGGATAGCCGAGGCGGTTGCGGTTATGGTTGCAGTGACGTGGGTCGTGCCGGGAGACTGGGGACCTCGGCCGATTTGCGCGACGGTTGGGCGGTGGGCGATGTGCTGGCTGCTTTCTTGCAGTGAAGACCGATGAAGCTTTCGGGGTTGGTCCCGAAAAGAGAGAAGGAGGTTGTGATGGTCCTCAAGTCGCGCTTCACCCGGCGTCACTTTCTCAGGCTGGCTGCCGTGACAGCCAGCGCCGGCGCAGTGGCTGCCTGCGGCGGTACGGCCGTGCCCACGGTGGCACCTACCATAGCCGCCACTACAGCCCCTACCGCCGTTCCTGTCGAAGCTGCCACGGCCACGTCGGCCCCGGCAGCGACCGCGGCACCCGCGGCGACGCCCACCACAGCGGCAGCTGCAGCGACTTCGGCTGCTACCGCGGCGGCAACGGCTGCTCCTACTACTGCGGCTGTGTCTAAGTACGAAGAAGCACCCATGCTGGCTGACTTGGTGAAAGCCGGCAAACTGCCACCGGTTGAGGAGCGCCTACCGGCTAACCCCATGATCATCGAGCCAGTGGCCGAACTAGGCCAGTGGAGCGACGAGGTCCGCCGCATCAATACCACCATCGGGGACGTGTGGGACTGGTCCACTCAGGTGCGCGAAGGTTTCGCTCGCTGGGACTACCGCAAGGGCAAGATCGAGCCAATCGCCAATGTCGCAGAGAGTTGGGACATCAGTGAGGATGGCACGACCTATACCTTCCATTTGCGGAAGGGCATGCGCTGGTCCGATGGCGAGCCGTTCACGGCTGACGACATACTGTTCTACTATGAGGATGTCGCCTCGAATACTGAGATCAACCCAGTTTTTCCTGCCTGGCTCACCGCCGGAGGCGAGCCCGTCAAGGTGACCAAGGTTGATGACTATACCGTCACCTTCAAGTTTGCCAAGCCGTATGGCGTCTTCATCGAGTTTCTTTGCTTCCTGGGCGATAGCATCATCATGCCCAAGCATTACCTGAAGCAGTTCCATCCGAAGTACGCCAAGGCCGAGGACCTGGACAAGATGGTCAAGGACGCGAAGTTCGACCATTGGTTCCAGCTCTTCGCCAACAAGAACCAGTCCTGGACCAACACCGAACTGCCAGTGATCTGGCCATGGCACGTGACGACATCGCCGGAGACGGGCCGCCTTGTGGCCGAGCGAAACCCCTACTACTGGAAGGTGGACACGGCAGGGAAGCAACTCCCGTACTTCGACCGTTTCACCTGCCAGCTGGCTCAGGATCCTCAGGCCGCGCTGATGAAGGCAATTGCTGGTGAAACCGATTACCAGTACCGGCATATGGGCTTCGCGAACTATACGCTGCTCAAGGAGAACGAGGACAAGGGCAACTACCAGGTTCGCGAGTGGATCGGCGGGCCATTCCCTTGTGTCTACGTGAACCAGAGCGTGAAGGACCTCGGGCTGCGCAAGGTGTTCCAGACCAAGGAGTTCCGTCATGCCCTGTCGTATGCTCTCAACCGGGATGAGATGAACCAATTGTTCTGGCACGGCCTGGCGACACCCGGTAACCCGGTGGCCAGCCCCCGTGACCCGTTCTATGTTGAAGGATACGGGACGAACGCGATCGAATACGATGTGGACAAGGCCAACCAGTTGCTCGACCAAGCCGGCCTGGACAAGAAAGATAGCGATGGTTTCCGTCTGCGCCCGGATGGTAAGCGTCTCCAATTCACGCTCGAGTGTTACCCGAGCGAGATGGGCACACCGGCCATTGACATCTTCGACCAGATGGCGAAGTACTGGCAGGCGGTGGGCTTGGACGCGGTGGCCAAGGAAGTGGAGCGTTCTCTCTGGACTCAGCGGGTCAACGGCAACGAAGTTGATATGCCCGCGTACGACATCGCCAAGATCCTGTGGATTCTCGACCCGGGCTGGTACGTCCCGTACGGCAGCTACTGCTATTGGGCCCCTGGGTTCGTGCAGTGGGCGACAAGCGGCGGCAAGTCCGGGGAGGAGCCACCGGATGACATAAAGCAGCTCATCACCTGGTACACCTCACTTCTGACCGAGCCGGACCCGCAGAAGCGTCTCGAGTTGGGGCAGAAGATCCTGGGTCAGCACAACGAGCAGATTTACGTGGTTGGGGCCTGCTCCATAGACCTCTTGCCTATGGTGGTGCACAAGGACATGGTGAACGTCATGGAGAAGGCGGTCGGTGAGTACCGCACACTCCATGAGGCTATCTCCTGGCCGTTCCAGTTCTGGCGCCGCAAAGCCTAGAGAGCTACTCTTGCTCGGCCGGGATCCTGGCTCAGAAGCCAGGGTCCCGGCTGGTGTGGGCCCTATGGAGTGTGTTTCCTGGGCGACAGGCGCTATAGGGATCGCCCCTGGACAGTTACCCCAAGTTTGCTCTCGCGCCGGCCTGGCGCTCCCTCTCGAGCACAGGTGGACGCTCCGGCTTGAGGCCCCACAAACAGAACGTTACGGTCCTTGGTTCCTGCGGTATGCAGTCTGCCTGCTCGGCTGCTAATGAGAGCTGCGGAGGTTAGGGATGCTTCGGTATATCCTACGTCGGATCGCTCTCATGATCCCGACGCTCCTAGTCATCTCGGTTGTCACTTTCGCGATCATACAGTTGCCGCCTGGCGACTGGTTGACTTCTTATGTCTCTCAGTTGCAGATGTCCGGCGAATCGGTCACTCAGGACACGCTGGAGGCTCTGAAGCACCAGTACGGACTGGGGCAGCCGATGTACGTGCAGTACCTGAGATGGATGGGCAAGCTGCTCCATGGCGACATGGGCATGTCTTTCGAATGGAATAAGCCTGTCAACGCGCTCATTGGCCAGCCGATGTTGCTCACCTTGGCCATCTCGCTGCCGTCTATGCTCCTATACTGGCTTATTGCCTTTCCCATCGGCATCTACTCTGCGGTGAAGCAGTACTCATGGGGCGACTATCTCTTCACTGGGATTGCCTTTTTCGGCGCCGCCATACCCGATTTCCTGGTCGCGCTGGTGCTCATGTGGTTCATTTTCACCAAGACCGGTTACAACATAACCGGACTGTTCTCGCAGCAGTACGTGAGTGCCCCGTGGAGCTTCGCCAAGGTACTGGACCTGCTGAAGCATTCAGTAGTTCCCATAGGGATACTCGGCGTCTTAGGCAGCGCTGGGCTGGTGCGCACCATGCGAGCGATGATGCTGGACGAGCTGCACAAGCCGTACGTCATCACCGCGCGTGCCAAAGGCCTAAAGGAGACCAAGCTCATACTGAAGTATCCGGTGCGCGTCGCGCTCAACCCGTTTGTGAGCACCGTGGGCTGGAGCTTGCCGGCTCTTATCTCTGGCACGACTATCGTCTCAATCGTCCTCGGTCTACAGACCACTGGTCCGATTCTGTACCACGCTCTCATGAACCAGGACATGTTCCTCGCCGGCAGCTTCCTGATGTTGCTGAGCGCCCTGACCATAATTGGCACGCTGATCTCGGACATATTACTTGTCTGGCTAGACCCGCGCATCCGGCTGAGCGAGTGATCTCGGGACTGATGCGGTCTTTCCCAGCAATCAGATCGGGCGGAGAGAGATGTCTACCGACAATAGCAACAGCACTGTGAGCCTTGCGGCCGCGGCCCCCGAGGAAACGGCACGCATCTACGTCGCTTCGCAGTGGAAGCTCATGTATTGGCGCTTCCGTAAGCACAAGCTTGCGGTCATCAGCACCTTCGTTCTGGCCGTCTTTTACTTCGTTGCCATTTTCGCCGAGTTCATTGCCCCTTACGACCCCAACAAACAGAACACAAAGCTGCTGTATGTCCCGCCTGTGCACATCCATTTCGTTGACCAAGGACACTTCACTCTGAGTCCGTTCGTATACGGGCTGAAGCAGAAGGTTGACACACAGACGCTGCATATAACCTACACGGAAGACACGGCGCAGAGGCTGCCCATCCGTTTCTTTGTCCATGGCGATAAGTACAAGCTGTGGGGATGGTTGCCCTCGGACCTGCATCTCTTTGGTCTGGAGGGTGGCCGGCGCGACTTAATGTTGCTGGGCAGCGACCGGTTAGGGAGAGACATGCTTTCCCGCATCATTCACGGCAGCCGCATTTCGCTCTCCGTTGGCCTGGTTGGCGTTTTTCTTAGCCTGATCTTGGGAGTGATCATCGGCGGTGCGTCCGGCTACTACGGTGGTGTAGTTGATACGATCACTCAACGCACCATTGAGTTTCTGCGGTCCATCCCCACCATCCCGCTGTGGATGGCACTAGCGGCGGCAGTACCCACGCGGTGGCCGCCATTGAGGACCTACTTTTCGATCCTGATCATCCTCTCCCTCGTCGGCTGGACGGGCCTTGCCCGTGTCGTACGCGGCCGCTTTCTCGCTCTGCGCGAAGAGGACTTCGTGATGGCGGCGCGCCTGGCGGGAGCTTCGGAGTGGCGCATTATCACCAGACATCTGGTGCCGTCTTTCCTCAGCTACCTGATTGCGAACCTGACACTCGCCATACCTGGCATGATCCTGGGTGAAACGGCGCTGAGTTTCCTGGGCTTGGGCCTGCGCCCGCCGGTAGTCAGTTGGGGGGTAACTCTCAGCGAGGCCCAGCAGCTACGCGTCGTCGCTCAGGCGCCCTGGCTGCTCATTCCTGGCCTATTCATAGTCCTGGCTGTGCTGGCTTTCAACTTCATGGGCGACGGCTTGCGCGACGCCGCCGATCCCTACGCGAGGTAGAGGAAATGGTTTTGGACCGACGGGAGGGAGAGGCGCTCATCGAGGTCAATGACCTCAAGACTTACTTCTTCCTGGATGAAGGCACCGTCCGTGCCATAGATGGTGTGACGTTCGACATCAGGCGTGGCCAGACACTGGGCGTAGTTGGTGAGAGTGGCTGTGGCAAGAGCGTCACGGCCCAATCCATCCTGCGCATTGTTCCTCATCCCGGGCGGATCGTGGGGGGAAGCATTCTCCTGCACCGCTACTCCGGTTCGGGAGGCAACAGCCAAGTCGAGAGCGTTGTTGACCTGACCAGCTTGAACCCACGTGGGGACCAGATCCGCGCAATCCGGGGGGCCGAGATCGCCCTCATCTTCCAGGAGCCGATGACCTCTTTCTCGCCGGTCCATACCATCGGAAACCAGATCATGGAGGCTATTCTTCTGCATAGGCGGGTGAGCAAGAGCGAGGCACGGGGAATCGCCACGGATATGCTGCGCCGCTGCGGGCTCCCTCGTGCTGAGGATGTGATCAATCGCTACCCCTGGGAGCTCTCGGGTGGCATGCGGCAGCGCTCAATGATTGCGATGGCGCTGTCCTGCCAGCCTAGCTTGCTCATAGCCGATGAGCCAACGACTGCCTTGGACGTGACCACACAAGCACAGGTGTTGAATCTGATGCGCGATCTCCAGGAGGAAATGGGGATGGCCATCATGTACATTACCCACAACCTGGGCGTGATTGCCGAGGTCGCCGAGGAAGTCATTGTGATGTACCTCGGAAAAGTGGTCGAGAGAACAGATGTCAACTCCCTGTTCAACGATCCTAGGCACCCATACACGCAGGCACTCCTTCGTTCCATACCCAAGCTGGGGCGACGTAGCCGGACCCGGTTGGACACCATCAAGGGCATGGTGCCAGATCCGTATAACATTCCACGCGGCTGTCCCTTCCACCCTCGCTGTCCACAAGCTCGGGACGGGCTTTGCAACGTGCAGGAACCACAGGTGGTGGACGTGGGCGGCGGGCACCTAGTCAGTTGCCTCTTGATCAAGGGACAGTAGGGGGAACAGCGATGGCCTCAGATGAGAGCAAGCCGCTTCTGGAAGTGCGGAATCTAAGGAAATACTACCCGATCAGGAAGGGCTTTCAGAAGCGGATGGTTGGCTATACGAAGGCGGTAGATGGCGTGAGTTTCGTTGTGCCCGAGGGCAGAACGATGGGCCTGGTAGGTGAGAGCGGCTGCGGCAAAACGACGACGGCTCGCTGCATACTGCGGGCTATTGAGCCAGACGGCGGCGAAGTCATCTTCCATGATCAACAGCTCGGCGCTGTAGATGTTGTCAGCGCTGACAAGAAGACGCTGCACCAACTGCGGCGCAATATGCAGATGATATTCCAGGACCCCTATTCGTCGCTGAATCCGCGAATGACGCTGCTCGACATCGTGGGTGAGCCCCTAGTTGTCAACAACGTTGCGAAGGGCAGGGAACTTGAAGATAGGGTCGCCGAGTTATTGCGTCTAGTCGGCCTGCGCCCGGAGTACATGCGCCGTTATCCGCACGCTTTTTCAGGCGGTCAACGGCAAAGGATTGGCATAGCCCGCGCCCTGGCCCTCAACCCGCGCCTCGTTGTTGCCGATGAGCCGGTTTCAGCGCTGGATGTGTCGATCCAGGCGCAGACACTGAACTTGCTGCAGGACTTGCAGGAGCAGTTTCACCTCTCGTACATCTTCGTGGCGCATGATCTGAGCGTGGTTGAGCACGTGAGCGATGCGGTCGCCGTGATGTACGTTGGCAAGCTGGTGGAGACGGCCGAGACCGACGAGTTCTACCTCCACCCAAGGCACCCGTACACTGAGGCCCTTCTCTCAGCCGTGCCGCGCGCGGAGGCCCGGGTGCAGAAGGAAAGGATCATCTTGACCGGTGAGGTGCCTGATCCGGCGAACCCACCAAGTGGCTGCTGCTTTCACCCGCGCTGCCGCTACGCCGAAGCGATCTGCTCGCAGGAGGAGCCGTCGCTGCGCGAGATCGAGCCGGGACATTTCGTTGCTTGCCATTTCGCTGACGAGCTTACGCTCAAAGGAGTGGCCTGAAGGCGGCTGTGCCAATGTCCAGCTCGTCGAAGCCAGTGCTGAGGACCCTGATCCGGTATCTTGGCGTCTACGGGGGCTGGCTCGTGAGCGCGGGCCTCGGGGGATATGCGCTGCTCAAGCTCTGGGAAGCAATTACCCAGACATTTCGGGTTTTGTTCCCCCATAGCTGGGCCTATGGCGCGGTGCACATGTTCTCCATCGTTATCTTGGGAGTGGGCTGGTTGCTTGGCATACTCTTTCTGGAGGACCATTACCGCGCCGGTGTCAGATTGGGGCGTCTGGGCAAGCGCTTCCTGCGGGTGACGCTGATAGAGTGCGTGATTTTGCTCGGCGCGCTTGCTCTACTCCTGTTTGTGATGTGATCCGCCCATGTTTTCGAGACGTCCGCTGGGGAGAGATTCGCAAACGGGAAACGATGTCTGCCTCTGCAGGACCGGAGCCTCCTGACGGCTCGGCTAATGCGGTGGCCATGGAATTCCGCCTCGCCAAGAGCCCCTCGCCGTGCCCCCTTTGTCAGCAAACTCCATCCGGTGCCTGCTGGCTCTGATCCTGCCCGCTCCAGATCCAAGCTTCTGCGCTTCTGTGAGGTTATCTTGGGCCGGTATGCGGCTTATATGACGCTCACCCTCAAACTGGCGCTGCGGCGCCTGGGTAATCGTCTTGGCCTGACGCTGCTCTGCCTCCTTGGCATATGCCTTAGCGTGGGCCTGGTAGTGGCTATTCCGGTCTTTTCCGAGTTGGTGAGCCGGATGGTGCTGCGCCAGGAACTGACAGGTCTAGCAGCGCCGAACAACCGGCCGTTGTTCACTCTTCGCTACTATTGCCTGCCAAGCACCAGCCGACCGATGTCGGTCGATGAGGCAGGCAACATGGGCGCCTGGTTGGCCAACCTGACTGCTCGAGAGATCGGTCTGCCGATCCGGGCTGGCTATTGGCAGGCTGAGAGCCCTGGCTTTCTCTTCAAGCCCGGCAGTGGCGATAGCCAACAAGATCAGGCGGCCGGCAGCGTAAATCTGTTCAATGTAGCTTTTGTCAGTGGCGCCGAGCCATACATCGAGGTCGTTGAAGGCAGCTCGCTCAGGACCGCCGATGAGGACAGCCAGCGGCTGGAAGTCTGGGTGCAGGAACCTTTGGCTGTGAAGCTTGGCCTGAATGTGGGCGATCTGCATCGGCTTACGTACTTTGCGGCCGGCAAGCAACAGGCGATTCCGATCCGCATAGCCGGGATCTGGCGGCCACGCACCGGCTCCGAGGGTTTCTGGTACGGCGACCCTACGAAGACACTGCAGGATGACTTCCTCACCACTCGCAAAGCCTATCAGGCCTTTGTGGAGCCACGGGTCTATGAGAAGACGGGGTTCGACTTCTGGTACTTCGTCCTCGACGATAATCGCATGCTGCTCGACAAGGTTGACTCATATGCCAAGGGCTTGGAGCAGGTGAAGCGCCTCTCGGCTGAGAGACTGCCCCGCCCTGGGCTCGATCTGTCCCCCATAGACGCTCTGCGTCAAGCAAGCAAGAGGAAGCAGTTGCTCACAACCCTTCTCTATGGGTTGAGCCTGCCTGTGCTGGGGCTACTCTACGTGTTTCTAGGCCTTGTCTCCTCTACAGCGGTGCGCTACGAGAGAGGAGAAGCGGCTATGTTGGCGAGTCGGGGTGCCAGCAGCCTGCATATTCTGGGGATCAGCCTGGCTGAGGCGCTCATCCTGGCCGTGGTCGGGTTCCCGCTGAGTCTGCTGACTGGCTACGGCTTGTCCCGGCTGGCTGGGCACTCTTACGACTTTCTCGCCTTTGGCCCGCGAGTTCTACCGCCGACGGGGCTGCAGGGCATAGAATGGCGATACGTCCTGCTGGCTCTGGCTGTGACAATCCTGACGCGGCTCGTTCCAGCGGCCTGGGCAGCTCGCAAGAGCGTAGTTGCCTACGAAAGAGAACGCTCGCGCCCTCGTATCTCGCCGCCCTGGTTGCGCCTGACGCTGGTAGTGGCCCTGGCGCTTGCGACTGGATACGCCTTCAGGCAACTGCGCCTACGTGGCAGCCTGGGTGTGCTGTCCTGGGAGCCATCCGGCAGCCCACTGCAGGACCCGCTCGTCTTCCTGGCTCCCACTCTCTTCTTGTTCACTGGCGCTATGCTAGTGTCTAGTATCTTCCCGCTGCTCATGCGGTTGGGGGATTGGTTCTCTGCACGCGTGAGCGGTATTTCTGCCTATCTCGGAGCTCGCAATCTGAGCCGCGAGGGTGGCCAGTACGCGAGTGCCCTGTTCCTTGTCATAGTCTGCCTAGCTATCGGTTCTTTTCAGGCGTCAATGGCCGAGAGTGCCAACCGATGGTTCGTGGACCGCTTACGCTACCGCACTGGAGCTGACTTCACCTTCCAGCCGGTCATAGACCAGTCCCTCGACCCCTTGCTCTTGCCGGTTAGCGAGTACCGTGACCTTCCTGGCGTTCTTGACGCAACTCGAGTAGGCGACTTCGTGGGGGAGATCAAACTACCCGGGGCATCGAACTCCAGCAGGGTCAGAATCCTCGGGGTTGACTGGCCGGACTTCGCACGGGTGACCTACTGGCGCCGAGATTACGCTACTGCGCCTCTGGGCGCGCTGATGAACTCCATGGGCAGCCGGCCGGATGCGCTCATCGTCCCTCGTTCCATGTTGGGCGCCACTGGCTTGAGCATAGGAGACAAGATCCGACTCGATATCTCGGTGCTGGACCAGCGCATGGACATGGAGTTCACAATTGTGGGCGTTTGTGATTACTTTCCCACAATGTTCGCCGATGAGAGGCCGGCTCTTGTCGCCAACCTCGACTACGTAAGCGAGACGGCAGGTGGCGTTCTGCCGTACGCAATCTGGCTTCGGACGGCCCCGGGCACTGACGGCCAGCAGCTGAAGGAAGAGATTGAGAACCTCGGCTTTGAGATCGGGCAGATTAGTGACCTGGCGGCGCAGCTTGGCGACGACCGCCTGCGCCTTGAGCGCGTAGGGGTCTTCGGCATGCTCTCGACTGGCTTTCTGGCGTCAGCGTGTCTGGCGACGCTCGGACTGCTGACCACGATCTTCGTCTCGCTCGCGAGCCGCGTACAACGCTTCGCGGTATTGCGTGCCCTTGGCTTCGGCCTCAACCATTTGATGATCATGGTTACGTTGGAGTTCGTAACCGTCGTAGTGTATGGTGTGATCAGTGGTGCCGCCCTGGGCGCTCTGGCCTCTAAAGCATTCGTGCCCTACTTTCAGCTGACCGAGAGTCCCTCTCTGCCGGTCCCGCCTTTCATGGCCGAAATCGCCTGGGGGCAGATCGGTTCGTATGCGTTAGCATTCTCGGTGGTTCTGCTATTCATGATAGCGGCGCTTCTCTACGGTGTCGCCCGACGCCAACTTGCCCTGGAACTGCGTCTGGGTGACCAAGAGTGATGTGCCCGTGTGGTGCATCTGGGGCTGACCCGTGCACGCTGCTCCTGTCAGCTTTGAGCAAGGCCCGTATTCGGTGCCGGGGCGTACCTGACAATATGTGCCCTCGGCGGTAGTGGCGATCTATCCTATGCTAACGACCGGGCCGACCTACTCGACGGCGCCGCAGCGGATGGGGCGTGAGGTGCAGGCACCGCAGACGGCGCGGCTGACTTCCGCCTGTGCCACGGCTACGCTCCTGCAATGGCCGGCCGCCTCCATCTATCTCTGACCGCGAGCATGGCGGCCACTGAGGTAGCGGGAGCACTTCCGGTAACGACAAGCGGTCAGTGTCAGTGCGAGTTCCGGCTCTATCACCTTCGACCGGGACGCTGATAAGCGTATGACCTCCTTATCCTCGGCAATGGGTGCGAATCCGCCCCAATCGTATCTCGGAGAGTTGCCTTGAGAGTTTTCAAGAGAACAAGCACCTGGACGATGCCGGCGGCGATCGCTGCGGTCACGCTGCTCTTCCGCTTCTATCGGCTGGCCAGTGTCCCGATCGGCCTCACCTACGACGAAGCTTTCGAAGGTCTCGACGGCTACAGCCTCCTTAGCAAGCC
>DAOTVV010000067.1:0-4523 GCA_034436255.1 Anaerolineae bacterium | reverse complement strand
TGCCGCCGGAGCAACTGCGCGCCATGTTCATATCGGCGCTGGGCTCGGGGGCACAGGCAGGAGGCGATCGGTCCTTGCTACTACCCGTAGCGCTGGACCGCATGCCCATCCGCGGCGATTTCGGCTGGAACGCCTGGGCAACAGACGGCCTGCCGGCGATCGTTTTCTGGTGGCTGGTTGCCACAATCCTCGGGCTGGCGGCCTGGCCGCTGCTGCACTGGCTGGTGGGGGACCTTTGGGCAGGCGGCTGGCCGCTATCGCGTGTGCTGGGTTTGCTGCTTGTGGGCTATGCTACGTGGCTGCCGTCCAGCCTGGGCTTGCCCGCCAACCGTGTCATACTGATGGCTTGTGCCGCTCTGTTGCTGCTGTTCGTCGCTGTCCTGGTGAGCCGGCGACGGGCGTCCGCCCTGGCGGCATTCCTGCGGGGCCACTGGCGCGAATTGGTCGCGGCCGAGGCGATCGCCCTCGTCGCTTACCTGGCCTGGACAGGGGTGCGTGTCCTCAACCCAGACCTGTGGCACCCGTGGTGGGGTGGTGAGCGCCCCATGGAGATGGGGTTCCTCCTCGGCATCCTCAAGAGCGGCCGCTTCCCTCCGTATGATCCTTTCTACGCCGGCGGTTACATCAACTACTACTACTACGGCCTCTACCTGGTGAGCTGCCTGGTGAAGCTCACCGGTATCGTTCCCGAAGTAGCGTTCAACCTGGCGTTGGCGTACTTCTACTCGCTGACGGTGGCCGCCGCGGCGACGCTCGGGGCCAGCCTGGCGCGTCACCACAAGGCGACGGTTGGCCTCTGCGCCGCCGCTTTCGTCGGCCTGATCGGCAACGTTGACGGCGGCCTGCAGTTGGTACGGCGCTGGGGGGAGCAGGGCACCCAGGCCCTCGGCGCCAATCTGCCGCTACTGGGCTGGTTGCCGCGCCTGCTCCTTGGGCTTTACAGGGTGATTACTCACGCTGCTCCCGTCCCCAACTACGATTTCTGGGGGCCGACCCGTGTCATCCCTGACACGATCAACGAGTTCCCTTTCTTCAGCTTTCTCTACGGGGACCTGCACCCGCACATACTTGATATGCCCGTTGTGCTCTTTGGCCTCGCCCTCGCCTACAGCCTTCTGCGCCGGCTGACGGCGAACGAGAACAGACGGGCTGAGCTGAGTCCGTCGCCGCTGGCGAGCGTGACCACGGTCGCTTTGCTCGCCTTTCTCGCTGGCGGCGCTATCGCCACCAACACCTGGGACGCCCCGCTTCTCCTCGCAGGCTTGGCCCTGGTTGCGCTCCTGGCCTGGCGTGGCCGCTCGTGGCGGGAATTGCGCTTCCTTGCGGGGGTGTTGCTTATGGGCGGCGTGGCAGCGGTGGTGCTTTTCCTGCCGTTCCTCACCTACTACAAGGCTCCCCCGGGCGGACTGGGCCTCACCCGTGCAGGCAGCCCGCTGCTCCATTTCCTGCGCATCTGGGGCTTCTTCGCCCTGGCTTCGCTCGGCATGAGTTTGCTCACGCTCGCGCGCGCCCGCAGCGCACGTGGCGTGGTCGGGTTCATAAGCCTGGCTTTGCGCCACTGGCGACGATTGCCGCAAGTGCTGGACCTGGCGGAGGCGTTCCCGGGCGCCAGGCGCGCTGCAAGCCTGGCCAACCTCGGGCTGCTTCTGTTCCTGCTGCTCATGGCGCTGCTGATCGCGCTTGGCAGAGCGGCGGCTGGCGTCTGTCTCTCTCTTGGTCTGGTAGCGGGGCTGGCGGCCTGGGCGGCGCCGTCGCCTGAGGAACGTTTCGCGAGCGGCCTGGCAGCTGTCGCCTGGGCTGTGCTTCTGGCAGCGGAGGTGTTCTATCTCAAGGACTGGCTCGCCGGTGGGCCAGCCTACCGGATGAACACGGTGTTCAAGTTCGGCGTGCAGGCCTGGCTGCTTCTCGGTGTGTCCTGTGGCGCCCAGGCTCTACTCCTTTGGCGACCGCAGGGTGGGCTCGCTTCCGTCTGGCGGGGCGCGACGCTGGCGCTGCTGGCTTTGTGTTCGCTGTATCCGCTGCTGGGGGGAGCAGCGCGCATCTCAGCCCGTTTCCCGAATGCTCACCCGCCGGTGGGAACGCTGAATGGCCTGGCTTACATGAGTGTCGGTAGCTACTTCTGGCCTGATGAGCAGCACTCGATCGTGTTGCTGCCTGAGTCGGAGGCGCTAGCCTGGCTCAGGCAGCACGTGCCTGGCGCGCCGGTCGTCGCCGAGGCAGCCCTGGGTTATTACCGCGAGGGTGGATCGGCTGTGGCCTCCTGGACGGGCCTGCCTATCCCGCTCGGCCCGCAGCATGAGGCCGAGCAGCGGCCCCAGGCGCCGCTGGGCGAGCGCGAGAGCGAGGTACGCGAGCTTTACCAGACGCCTGATCCTGCCCAAGCAGAGCGGTTGATCAAAGAGCTGAGCGTGTCGTACATCTATGTCGGCCAACTGGAGCGCATCGCCTATGGCGATGTTGGCCTGGCCAAGTTCGAGACGATGGTGCAAGCTGGGCAGTTGGAACGGGCCTACAGCAACCAGGCTGTCTCGATCTACCGCGTGCGCTGACGCCAAAAGCCGTGAGGCGACCTGGGAAACCGACCGGGCCGCCTCACGGACGAGCGCAGGCTAGCGGCCGATGGCCTGTAGACTCTGGCTGGCGCCCATCCTCATGAAGTTGGCCTCGCTCGCCAGAGCGATGAACCGGAAGCCCTGCTCCAGGCGCATGTTGGCATGTTCGGCTGTGGCGACGTGAATGCCAGCCGGTTTGCCGACTTTCTTGGCAGCGGCGAGGACCTGCTGGACGGCCGCTTCGTGGCGCGGGTCGCGCACCAGCATGTCTGGCTTCAAGCCCATTGAGCCGGCCAGGTCGTTGGGCCCGATGAAGCAGGCGTCAACGCCCTTCACCGAAAGGATCTCCTCCGCCCGGCGCACGGCATCAATGTGCTCAATCTGGACCACGCACAGCATCTGGTCGTTGGCGGCGGTCATGTAGTCGTCGCCATAGACAGTGGCCCGGCCGCCACCCAACGAGCGCGTGCCTTCCGGCGGGTACTTCATGGCGGCCACCGCTCGCTGCGCTTCCTCGGCTGAGTTCACCATGGGAATGACCAGGCCCATCGCTCCGGCGTCCAGCAGGCGCTTGATCAACTGCGGGTCGTTCCAGGCTACGCGGGCCATCGGGATGACATCGGTGGTGCAGATGGCCTGGAAGCAGTGCAGGGTGGCCTCGAAGCCGATCGGGCTGTGTTCCGTATCCACGACGAGCCAGTCCCAGGGCATGTGCGCCATGTACTCGGCGGCCACGGGCGAGCACAACGAGAGCCAGGTGCCTATGGCGGGCTGGCCAGCGGCTAGCTTCTGCTTGGCAGTATTGATCTTCAATTCCGGCCTCCACTGAAGTGGTATCGTGTTTCAACTCATGCAGACGCAGGCGGTGGGTTGTTGCCCTCACGCCCAGCCAGCGATGGCTTCATCCACGCTGCTGTAGAGCCCCAGTTGGCCCTCCTTACCCTGAGTGAAGGATCGTACGGCGCTGTCGTTGGACACTAGCCGGAGCCCGATCCCCCTCTCCGCCAGGCTGGCGAAGAAGGGCCAGAGGACGGTGATGGCCTGGCCGGCGCCCTGAGCGTAGCTCAGGTCTATGATGAAGCGGGCGAAGCGCGCCTCAAGCAGGTCGAGCATGGCATCACGGAGGCGGCGGATGGCGTTTGCCGTATCCAGCGAGATGACGGCCAGCACTACCACGCCGTCGCGGACGCGCGTGAAGCTGGCGCGCGGCATGGCGGCGCGCTCGAGCACCTTGGCGACAGCGCTGCGCTGGGCCGGCAAAGTGAGCACCTCGTCGAAACCGGCGGCGAGCAGGCGCATCTTCTCCGCCTGGTCGTTGGCCTCGCCCAGCAGGCCCACAAGGTAGGTTCCCGCTGTCGGCTGGCTCTGACGCAAGCGCTCGACGAGGGCGGTGCCGCTGAGTTCGTCCAGGTCATCGGAGAGGAACAGCGCCCGCGGGCTGCTGTGCACGGCCGTGTCCAACGCCTCCAGGCCATTGCTGGTGGTGATGACATGCCCATGGCCGGCCAGGTAGCGGCTGAGCAAGTCTCTCTCCCACTGCTTCTTATGAGCGATGACAAACAGCGCCTCGCCGCTACCCGCGCCGCCGGGAGCGTCGCCCTCTACTGGAGCGGTTGCCTTCGCCAGCACCTTCTGCACCCTTTCCACCAAGGTGAATGGCTGGAAGGGCTTGACGACGTAGCTGGCCGCACCATGACTGATCAACTGCTGGACGCTGCGGGCGGTGCTCACCGCTGTGAGCATAATGACCGGGATTGGCGCCGTCTCCGGAGTCACCTTCAGCCGCTGCAGGACCTGGTGCCCATCCATCGTGGGCATCATGACGTCGAGTAGAATGACGTCCGGGTGCTGCTCCCAGGCCAGGCGCAAGCCCTCTAGACCATCGGCTGCCAGCAGCACATCGTAGTGCGACTGAGACAGCAAGAAGCGCAGCATCTCGCGCATGTCGCTGTCGTCGTCAATCACGAGCAC
>DAOTVV010000066.1:0-3187 GCA_034436255.1 Anaerolineae bacterium | reverse complement strand
AATCGCATGGCCTCCAGGCCTGGGTGGGCAAACAGGGGTCAGACTGGGCTTATGTCGTCGTCAGTGGCATGCATGTGATTGAGTGCGGCGGTGATCCAACCTGCGTCGCCCGGACGCTCGCCTGCCTCGTCCACCGCTACGGCGGCGATTGGACAATCTCGCTGCCAGAGGGCCAGACGCACCTGGTTGATTTGCTCTACCCCATGAGTGACAGTTGGCGCGTCGAGCCGCTCGGCCAGGTACACATCCTTGACCTCAAGGGCGTGTTGTTGGCCTGGAAGGCCCAGCTGGCTGCTAGGGCAAGGCTGTGCGGCTTGAGAGGTACGTTCGCACTCGAATTGGCCGGTGAGCAACCGTGCCAGCGGGTGACGCTACACTGTGGGGACGGGCTGGAGATAGGCGACGGCGGCCAAGGCGAGGTGCTATCCCTCAGCCACGGTGGCATGGCGCGCTTCCTCTTCGGGCCAGCCCTGCCTGGGCCTGCCCGCCAGAGCTCACTTGCCGTCCTGTTTCCGTTAGGTTTCTACGTCTGGGAACTGGATCAGGTTTGAGAGCATCAGGAGATGGCTGCCCGCAGACCGGCATAGAGAGCGTCTGCCCTCGCCCGTGGCCATCTGTGCTCTCCAACAACGACAAGGAGGCTACAATGTCCAAGCAACTGTTAATCGGCGCTGCTGAGGTCCTCATCACGCCGCCACTGGGCATCTCAATGGCCGGCTACTACGAGGATCGCAAGGCCAGTGATGTCCATGATGATCTCTTCGCACACGCTCTGGTATTCGATAGTGAGGGGCAATCTGCTGCCGTAGTCGTGTGCGACTTAATCGGCCTCAACCCCGAGGTCACCAGCCCGGCACGGGACATGATCCAGGCACGCACGGGCATCCCGAGAGATAGGGCGATCATCTGTTGCACCCACACTCACACGGGGCCCGTGGTGGCAATCGAGGAGACCTTCTTCGGCAAGCCTGACCCCGCCTACGTGGATGTGCTCACCCGCAAGATTGCTGACGCCACCCAACTTGCCTGGCAGCGTCGCCAGCCTGCGACGCTGCGTGCCGGCAAAGGCAGGGCTGAGGGCATCGCCTTCAATCGCCGCTACTGGATGAAAGACGGTCGCTTACGCACCAACCCGCCCTTTCAGAGCCCCGACATCGTGCGTCCCGCCGGCCCTGTAGACCCCGAGGTGGGTGTGCTTCTGGCGAGCGACGCCTCAGGCAAACCCATTGCCCTGCTCTCCAACTTCGCCCTCCACCCGGACCAGGTAGGCGGCACAGCGATTGGAGCCGACCACGAAGGTGTCGAACGTGACCTGCTCCAAAGGGTGCTGGGCGAGAACGTGCCTATACTCTGTCCCAATGGCTGTTGCGGCGACATCAACCATTTCGACATGTCCAAGCCTGGACCCCAGCACGGCCACGAGTGTGCCGAGCGCTCCGGCAGCGTACTGGCTGGCTCAGTCCTGCAAGCACTTCCCGACCTGGTGAACGTCGAGAAGGTGACGCTGGCTGGTGGCAGCCGTGCTGTGCAGGCCGCCTTCCGTCTTCCCACAGCTGAGGAGGTGAAATGGGCCGAGGATCTGGTCAACCGGCCGCTACATGGCTTTGACGATACAGGCATTGACATCGTCAAGGCACACCGTATCCAGTGGTTGGCGCGCTCGGGCGAAACCAGCCTGAGGGCCGATGTCACTGTTATCACGGTGGGCGACGTCGCCATGGTCGGCCTGCCCGGCGAGTGCTTCGTGGAGCTTGGCCTGGACATCAAGCGCCGCTCACCCTTCCCATACACGTTCGTCTTTGAGCTGAGCAATGCCAGCATCGGCTATGTCCCCACGCGCAAGGCCTACGACGAGGGTGGCTACGAGGCCACGAGCACTCGTCTGCAGCCCGGCACTGGCGAGAGCTTGGTCGAGGCGGCGCTTGGGCTGCTTGAGCGGGCCAAAGAGTGCGGCTAGAAACGATGCCGATGCGCACGGCTTGTCGCCGATACTGCCGCCAACTCAGTTCCCATCGTCGTTCACCTGCTGTGAGCTCATTCCCTAGGAGAGGGGCATGAGAGAACCACACCGCTACGAGGAGTTGCTACAGGAAGCGCTCGAGATCATCGGGGCTGGGGCCCTGGCCTTACTGCACGACGTTTTCTAGATATCTGCCAAGAGCCCGCCAGCCGGGCTCATCATCCGCCCGAGGTATGCGCCATGCTGAGAATCTCTTTCGCTGAAGTGAACATCACCCCCGAGCCGGGTCTGCTCATGGCCGGCATGATTGACCCGCCATGCGGTCAGCTCGGTCGCTGGCCGCTCTTCGGCCGACTCGTGCTCTTCGATGACGGCCGGCAGCGGGCAGCAGTAGTCAGCCTGGACTCGCTCCTCCTCAACCATAAGACGGCACTCGCGATGCGCCAGGCCCTATCCATCCCGGGCAACTTGCCGCCAGATCAGATCATGGTCGCCTGCACGCACACGCACCGCGCCCCCTATGCCGCGCCGCTCATGGACGAGCCGGCGGATTTCGCCTACATAGACCTGATGATCACCCGCCTGCAGACGGCCATGGCTGAGGCTGCCGCTTCGCTGCAGCCCGCCCGCCTCAAGGTCGGCCACATCCAGGCACCCGGCTGGACCTTCAACCGCCGCCCCCTCTATAAAGGCGACCAGGTTGGCACCCAGGGCCCCTGCTACGGCCCGGACTTCCTGAGGATGGAGGGCCCGGAGGACAACGAGTTGATCGCCCTCCTGGCCGAAGACGAGGGCGGCAGGGCCATCGGCGGCCTGGTCAATTTCGCCTGCCATACCACCGTCACCGGCGGCCTGCCCTACTACTCCGCCGACTACCCCGGCCCCTTGGTCGAAGAGATGCGCGCTCGCTTCGGCGGCACTTTCATGTTCCTCCAAGGGGCCGCCGGCAACCTCTGGCCAGCGGATAAGCGCACGGATAAACCCTTCACCGAGTGGGGTGACGAGCATAACGAGAGGATGGGCAAGGCCCTGGCGGCAAAGGCTGGCGAAGCCCTGGCGAGCGCAGAACCGGTCGCGGGCGCGCAGTTGCGGGTGGAACGCAAGCTCCTCAGCATCCCCCAGCGCCAGCCAACCCGCGAGCAGGTGGAACTCGCCCGCTGGTACCTGGAGAAGCGCCAGGGCGAGATAGACGAGGATGACTTCACCCGGCGTATCTATGATGGCCAC
>DAOTVV010000065.1:0-11727 GCA_034436255.1 Anaerolineae bacterium | reverse complement strand
GACAGCCACGCCCACGTCCACACCAACGCCAACGCCGGCCGAGTTCCCCTCGGCACTCGCGACACCAGGAGTGGCGCTCACCCCCGCCGAGACAGCGACGCCCGGACCAGTCGTCACCCCGCCTGCTGGCGCCACTGCACTAACGACGGAAGTTGCCACGCCGCAGCCCGTGCATCCACTGCCTCTCTTCATTGCCGTGCAAGAGGATGGCGATGGCTACCCCAACTCGTCAATCCGTAGCGGCATGACCCCCTTACCCAGTGACATGTCCATCGGCGCCACCTGGCACACCGAAAATGCTCTCGCCGTGGGCAAGATTGTCGGCGCTGAGCTTGCCTCCCTTGGCGTCAACATGCTCCTCGGCCCAAGCCTGGACGTCCTGCAGCGGCCACGTTCCGCAGCCCCGGGCGACATCGGCGTGCGCTCTTTCTCCGGAGACCCGTTCTGGGCCGGTCGCATGGGCCAGGCCTACATCAGCGGCGTGCATCAGGGCTCGGGCGGCAAGGTGATCACAGTCGCCAAGTACTTCCCTGGTCTCGGCTCGAGCGATCGCAAGGCAACTGAGGAAGTAGCCACCGTTCAGAAGAGCCTCCAGGAACTGCGCCAGATTGAGCTCGCCCCCTTCTTCACGGTGACGGCGGTTGACAAGCGCGATCAAGGCGCGATTGATGCCTCCGCCATCACCGACGCCATGATGACCAGCCCGCTGATCCGTTACCGTGGCTTTCAGGGCAACATCCGCCAACTCACCCGGCCCATTGGCCTGGACGCGGACGGCATGGCCGCTCTGATGAGTTTGCCCGAGTTCGCGCCTTGGCGGCAGACAGGGCTGCTTGTGAGCGGCGAACTGGGCCTGCCCGCAGTGCGCCGCTTTTACGACCCGCAGATGGCCACCTTCCCCTACAAGCGCATCGCTCAGGAAGCCTTCATGGCCGGCAACGACCTGATCATCCTGAGCGATTTCGCCCTCGAGAACGACTGGCAGCAAGAGGTGGCCAATATCGAGGATACGCTCGCCTTCTTCGCCGACCGCTACGAGAAGGACGCCGGCTTCCGCAGTCGCGTGGACGCCTCGCTGGAGCGGATCGTGCGCCTGAAGCTGAGCCTGTATCCCCAGTTCACGCTGGCGGCGGTGAGCCAGCTGCCAGCGCCTCCCGACGCGCAGCAGAGCGCGGCCACAGTGATGCACATCTCCCAGGACGCGCTCACGCTCATCTACCCTGGTCCTCAGGAACTGGCCGATCGCCTGCCAGGCCCGCCCCTGCGCGACGAGAAGATGCTCATTTTCACCGACGTACGTGTGAGCAGCGATTGCCCCCAGTGCCCTAGCTTCGCGACCGTGCCTCAGGACGCCCTGGAACAGGCCATCCTCCGCCTCTACGGCCCCAGCGCCAGCGGCCAGGCCCTAGCCGGCAACATCCAGAGCTACAGCTTCCAGGCCCTATCCGAACTGCTCGCCGCCGAAGCCAAGAATAGCACCCTCAGCCCAGCACAGGCGCAGCTGAGCCGGGACCTGGATCAGGCGGACTGGCTCGTTTTCCTCATGCAGGACGTTGACACGTCCGTGGATCCCTATTCCGACGCCGTCAAGCAGTTCCTCAAGCAGCGTTCTGACTGGATGCGCAACAAGCGCCTCATCGTCTATGCCCTCAATGCGCCTTATTTCCTGGACACCACCGAGGTGAGCAAACTCACTGCCTACTACGCCCTCTACAGCAAGACCGAGCCGTTCATCGAGACGGCGGCACGCAGCCTCTATCGCGAATTGCCGCCCCGGGGCGCACCGCCTGTGGACGTCCAGGCCGTCAACTACGACCTGATCTCGCGCCTGGAGCCCGACCCGAACCAGGTGATCCAGATCAACGTCGTCAGCCCGAGCACCGAGCAGGGCGCGCAGTCGGTTGACGTCAAGGTCGGCAGCACCCTGGCACTGCGCACCTCGGTGATAGCCGACCACAACGGCAACCCGGTGCCCGACGGTACCCCAGTGCAGTTCCGGCTCTACTACCCGACGGAGACCCTCGAACTGCCCCGGCAGTCGGTGACGACTGTGGGCGGAGTGGCGGAGACGAGCATCACCCTCGATCGCGGTGGCCAGCTCGAGGTAAGCCTGCTCACCAGCACGGGCGCCTCCTCTACCACCCTGGTCGTCTCCATCCAGGGGAACGCCCCGGGCACGATCGCGACCATCGTCCCGCCTACAGCCACACCTGAGCCGACCGAGACGCCCACGGTGACGCCCTCGCCCACGCCCACACCGACGGCGACCGCGACGGCGACGGTGACACCGACGGTGACGGCGACGGCACCGACCGCCACACCCGTTCCTGGGCCGGCGGCCGCCGGGCCTCGTGGCTCCCTGCTGGCGCAAGGCCTCCTTGGCGTGGTCGTGGGGGATGTCCTTGCCAACCTGACGCTGGGCTATCGGGTGACGCGCCGGAGCCGCCGGTTGCGTCTGGTCCTGTGGAGCCTTGTGTTCGGCCTGCTCTTCTACTGTGGCTACGTCCTCGGCCTGATCCGCGTACCGGCTCTTGCTGCACTGCCGAGGTGGGCATCTACGGCGCTCGTCAGCGGCGGCGCCGCCCTGCTTCCCGGGTTGGCCTTCCTCAGGGAAGAGCGATGACAGCGCCCGGCGCCAGGCTGATATAGACTGCAGCCGCGAGCAGCGCCAGAGCCGCGATGATCAGGACCAGGTTGGAAGCTATGGCCTGCCGCCATCCCTCCTGCTGGCCCACGCGCACCGTCACGCTCGGGTCTGTGCGGGCGGCGGGGAGCGGGGCGCGGCCGAAGAGCACACTGCGCAACTCGGCAACAGAGGCCGGCCGCTGGTCAGGGTGCATGGCCATAGCCCAGAGGATGACCCGGTCGGTGCGCTCACTGATGCTCGGGTTCAACTCCTGCGGCGGCGGCATGGCCCCCGGATGCAGAAAGCGCTCCTTGGCCGTGAGCGGCGCCTGGCCGGTGAGCAGGTGGTACATGGTGGCACCGAGGGCGTAGACGTCAGAGCGCGTGTCCGTGTGGCCCGTCTCGCCGCCGTACTGCTCGAGAGGCGTGTAGCGGGCCGTACCCCGCCCGTGCACAACGGTGACGGTCCGTTTCTCATCCGGCTCGAGCAGTTTCACCAGGCCGAAGTCCACCAGCTTGACCAAACCGCTGGCGGTGAGCCGGATATTGGCAGGCTTGATGTCCCTATGTAGCACTGGCGGCTTCTGGGAGTGCAGATACTCCAGGGCGTCGCATAGCTGGCGCACCCATTCGAGCACTTGCTTCTCTGGCAGGCGCTTCCCGGCCGCCTGAGCCTCGTCAATCAGCGTCTGCAGATCAGGCCCGGGGACAAAGTCCATTACGAGGTAATCGCGCCCGGCCTCCGTGAAGTGGTCCGAGACCTTGGGCAGATTGGGGTGGTCAAGGCGGGCCAGCGTGCTCGCTTCGCGATAGAACTGCTCGCGAGCCTCATCGGGGTTGACGCTGTCCTCGTCGCGATAGATGACCTCTTTGATGGCGCACTCGCGCCCGGCCAGGCGCAGGTCGTCGGCGCGGTAGACCGCGCCCATACCTCCCTGAGCAACCAACTCCCTGACTTTGTAGCGGGCGTGCAGAACTACGCCCGGGTCAAGGACACCAGCCAACTCCCTCTCCTCTCTACAACCAGTTACAAGCCTATCGTAAGCCATGTGGCTGTGTCAATGTGAGCCCCCGACCGTATGCATGGATGGCAGCGTTGATGCGGGCTGCTTCGCCACCGGGCGGACCGGACGCCGGCCATGAGCGCTTGGCGCCCTTCGCATTGCTTTCAGGCCTCGCTTGCGCAACAATTGGAGAGCGATGGGGGTGGTAACCTATGCAAGTAGGCGATGTGGCCATGCTCATTCTGCTTGACGGCCCCGAACGGGGCAGGCGCTGGCCACTGCAGGCCGACCGTTGCCTGATCGGCCGCGAGCCTGACGCCGACATCGTCATTGCCGACCGGCGCATTTCGCGCCACCACGCCGAGATTGTCCGGCGCGACGACAAGTATTACCTGCGCGACCTGGGCAGCAAGAATGGCACTTATGTCAATGGCGAACGCCTGCTCGGCCAACACGAACTGCGCGATGACGACGAGATACATATCGCCCTGGCGGCGCGGCTATCGTTCCTCGGCCCGAGCAGCACCATGTCCCTCGACCTTGACGCGACGCTGAAGCCCGGCCTCCGCCTGGATGCCCAGGCCAGGCGCGTCTGGGTTAACGGGAAGGAACTGAAACCGCCTCTCTCTCAGGCGCAGTTCCGCCTGCTGCAGCTTCTCTACGAATCGCCGGACAAGGTCTGCACTCGCGACGACATCGTGCACTACGTCTGGCCCAACGAAGCCGAAGAGGGCATCACTGAGCAAGCCATAGATGCTCTCGTGCGCCGCCTGCGCGAGCGCCTGGCCGAACTCGACCCGGACCATTCCTACATCGTGACGATGCGCGGGCACGGCTTCCGCTACGAGGACCGCCCCAGCTGATCCCGTCCTCGGCGCGGGGTCGAGCGCCGGCGTCGTTCCAGCCGAAAGCGCGGCCGCTCCGCTGGCAACAAAGCGAAAACACACTCTGAGGAACTGGAGGATAATGTGTCAGAGCCGCTCAGGATCCTGGTGATAGGCGCTCACCCCGACGACTGCGATTACCACGTGGGCGGGCTGGCGGTGCTTTATGCCAGGCAGGGACACCAGGTGAGGTTCGTCTCGATGAGCAACGGGGACGCTGGCCATTTCAGCATGGGTGGGGCGCCGCTCGCCCAGCGTCGCCGGGCGGAGGCTGAACGAGCCGCCGCCATCGCGAGCGACGCCGCCGGCCGCCCGGGCAGCGTGGAGTACCAGGTGCTCGATGTGCATGACGCCCAGATCGTGCCAAGCCTGGAGAATCGGCAGAAGGTCGTCTGCATCATGCGCCAGTTCCGGCCCGACCTCGTCATCACGAACCGCCCCAACGACTATCACCCGGACCACCGCTATACCTCGCAGCTGGTTGCCGACGCTGCCTACACCGTTATGGTACCGAACGTCGCCGCCCTAACGCCGCATCTCTCACACAACCCCGTGATCGCTTACTGGGGTGATGGCTTCAAGCGGCCGTATCCTTTCACACCGGACGTATCCATCGCGACGGACGAAGTGATCCAGGTCAAGATGCGCATGCTCGCCTGCCACGTCTCTCAGTTCTACGAATGGATCCCCTATAGCATGGGCAGGTTGGAGGAGGTACCGCAGGGCGAGAGCGAACGGTTGGAGTGGTTTGCCGCCCAGCGTCTGCGGGCCGAAGCCTCTCATGCTGATGCCACCAGGGGCTTGCTCGCCAGGCTCTACGGGCCGGAGAGAGGCAATGCGGTCACCTACGCCGAGCCGCTTGAGTTCTGTGAATATGGCGGCGCGGTCACGGATGCCAACTTCGCTCGCCTCTTCCCCTTCTTCGGGCCAGCCTAACCCTGGAGGCAGTGTTGCAGGGCCGCCAGTAACTGGAACTGCGAGACCGGCTTCTTGAGGTAGCCGCTGGCGCCGAGGGCGCTGGCCAGCTCCAGTTCGTTGAATACCGAGCAGACGAGCACCGGGATGTGCTTCGTCTCCGGCTGGCTGCGCAACAACTGCAGCACGCTCCAGCCATCCTGCTGTGGCATCAGGATGTCGAGCAGGATCACCGCCGGCTGCTGGGCCTTGGCCATCTCGAAGCTGAGACGCGGGTCGGGCACCTCGCATAGCTCCCAGTCGTCCGAGGTGGCCAGATAGCGGCGGTAGAGCTCAATTGCGCCCTTATTGTCCTCCACCACCAGGACGGTGCGCCGCTTCTGGGTGAGCAGGCTCAGAGTGGCGTGCACCGTACCCTCGGCTGACACCGCGCTCCGCCAGCGCAGCCGCTGGGCCTCTACCAGAGCCTGGACCTCGGCAAAGCAGCGAGGGGCATCAAACTCGCTCCCGCCAGCCTGAGGCCTGGGGCGCAAAGATACGGTCACCGCCAGCGATTGTCCGTCCGGCGCTGCGGACAGGCGGACCGGCCCGCGAGCGCTACGGATGGCTGCGCTGAGCATCTGCACCAGAGTCTGGCGCAGGAGCGCCTCATTCGCGCTGACGATCGGAAGGGCAGGCGGCAGGTCAACCACGAGCTCTACCGACCACTCCCTGGCGAGAGCCGCGACCAGCCTGACGGCATTGCGCAGGCAGGGCAGGGGGTCGAGGCTGGTGGGCTGGACAGTGAGGCGGCTGAGTTCGTCCTCCAAGGGCGGCCGGTCAGCAGCCTGCGGCCCGCTGGCGGCGCCATCGGGCGTGGTTGCGGCCGTCGCCGGCCAGGGGTTGCCCGCTAGCATGCTGGCCAGGCTTTCCTCGGCGCGCGCCAGATCGCGGTAGGCTTGGCGCTCACTGATATGCAACTCTTCGGCTATCTGGGCCACCGGCAACCCATCGAGATAGTGCAAAGCCAGCACCTGATAGCTGCGAGTGGCGGCAGACCGGAACGCGGCCGGGCGCGAAGGCTGCAGTAGCTCGATCGCATCGAGCAGCATGGCACGCAGCCGCTGGGCACGCGACGGCTGGTCGGCCCGGGCAGCGACATCGGGTAGCCGCTGTGCCAGCGGCACATTGGCCAGGGCTACGCCATCGTAGAGGCAACGCAACGCCTCCCGCACTTCCTCTACCGGGACCTGCACCGACATCCTCTCCGGCTAACGGCCACAGCTACAAACGCGTCACACTGCCCAACATTGTAATCGCCTCAATTCTGTCAGGAAATGTCAGGTGTTGGTCAGTGCGGAACGCACGCCGATGACAGTATAATGGTTCTACATGCTAGCATCGGTGCAGGTGCTGGTCAATTGGCTGTACGCTCTTGCTGCTGCGCGCCATTCTTGCCTGCCCAGCATCGGCCAGATTGGCGCGGTGGGCGCGTATACTCGAGAGTGGAGGATGAGCGCTAGATGACTGCAGTGGCTCTGCCGGAAGCTCGCAGGCGCAGCCAGGAGGCGCGGCGAGAAGCCTGGACGTTCTACCTCTGTGTGGCCCCCTGGATCATCGGTTTCATCGTCTTCACTGCTGGCCCCATGGTCGCTTCCGCCTGGTTCAGCGTGACCAAGTGGAATTTCATCTCCAGCCCGCAGTTCAACGGCCTCAAGAACTACGGCGATGTCTTCAAGGACCCGCTCTTCTACAAGAGCCTGGTCAACACCGCCTACTACTCATTTGGCACCGTCCCGCTCGAGTTGGTGTTCGGCCTCATCGTAGCGCTGATCATGAACAACAACCTCAAGGGCATACACCTCTTCCGCACCATCTACTACCTGCCCGCGGTCATCTCCGGTGTGGCGGCGGTGCTGCTCTGGCGCTGGATCTTCGACCCCCATTACGGCATGCTGAACCAGGTGCTGCGCCTGGTCGGCATCCGCGGGCCGACCTGGATTTACAGCCCCGACTGGGTGATCCCGGCTTTCATCATCATGAACCTCTGGGGCGTGGGCGGCTACATGATCCTGTACCTCGCCGGCTTACAGGGCGTGCCGACGGAACTATACGAGGCAGCGAACATAGACGGTGCCGGGCGTCTCCGCCGCCTCTGGAACATCACGGTGCCGATGATCTCGCCAGTCATCTTCTTCAACGCGGTCATGGGCGTGATCAACTCCTTCCAGGTGTTCACTTCTGGCTACATCATGACCGATGGCGGCCCTAACAACGCCAGCCTCTTCTATGTGCTCTATCTCTACCGCCAGGCGTTTCGCTTCTTCAACGCCGGCTACGGCTCCGCCCTTGCCTGGGTGCTCTTCATCATCATCCTCGCTCTCACAGCCCTTGTCTTCCGTGGCTCCTCCGCTTTCGTCTACTATGAAGGGAGTATAACCAAGTGACGGCTAGCGACGTTGTGTTGCAGGGCACCGCTAGTGGTGTGTCCTATGCCAGAAAGACCCATTCCTGGCGTTGGTGGATGTCTCGTTATGTCATCCCGGGGCTGCTGTACCTTCTGTTGATCGCCGGCTCCATTCCCTTCCTGGCGCCGCTGCTGTTCATGATCTCCACCTCGCTCAAGGGCAGGGCCGAGATCTTCATCGTGCCCATCCGCTGGATACCACACCATTTCGTCTGGGCTAACTACTACAACGCCATGTTCGGCTACACGCCCTTCTACCTCTACATCTGGAACACGGTGAAGGTGGTGGTGGGCAACATGGTGGGCAACGTGCTTTCCTGCGCCCTGGTTGCCTATGGTTTCGCTCGCCTGCGCGCGCCCGGCAAGAACGCCCTCTTCGTGCTGGTGCTTAGCACCATGATGTTGCCCGGGCAGGTACTGCTCATCCCCACCTACGTGCTCTTCGGCTACATGAAGCTGATTGACAGCCTCTGGTCGCTGATCCTGCCCAGCCTGTTAGCGGGCAGCGCCTACTTCATCTTCCTCCTTCGTCAGTTCTTCCAGAGCATTCATCCGGAGTTGGGAGACGCGGCCAAAGTAGATGGCTGTAGCCTGCTCGGCATCTTCTGGCGCATTTACATGCCGATGTCCAAGCCGGCGCTGGCCACGGTAGCCATCTTCTCGTTCTTCGGCTCGTGGAACGATTTCCTCTGGCCGCTGATCCTGATCCACAAAGAGTCGAACTTCACGGTGGCCCTCGGCTTGAAGCTCTTCCAGGGCAACCACACGACCGAATACGGGTTGCAGATGGCGGCGTCCGTCATCGCGCTCGCGCCCTGCATGATCACGTTCTTCCTCGCCCAGCGCTACTTTGTGCAGGGCATCGTCGTGTCCGGTGTCAAGGGATGATACGGGCCGCAAGCCCCCGGACCTCAGCACACAGCCTGCGCTTGCCGGCGGCCATAGCGCGGCAGCAGCGGCTACAGCTCGGCAAGCACGTGCTGTGTGTTGAGGCCTGGTCGCTCGCGGCTGAATCGCAAAGTCAGGAGGTCTAAAGAGATGGGACGGTTGCTTACGCGTAGGAACTTCCTCAGGGCCAGCCTGGGCGCAGCCGGTGCGGCCACGCTCGCCGCTTGCGGTGCCACCCCGACGCCCCAGGTCGTCGAGAAGGTAGTGACCCAGGTCGTCCAGGGCACACCCCAGGTCGTCAAAGAGACTGTAGTCGTCAAAGAGACCGCCGTAGTCGAGAAAGAGGTCACCGTAGCGGCCGCTCCTACCGAGAAGGCCAAGATCGTGGTTTACGAGTGCTGCTGGAATGCCGACCACATCAAGGCGGGCAAGGCCCTCTACGAGACTTTCCGTCAGAACAATCCCAATCTGGACGTCGAGGACTTCTGGCCTCTGCCCGATCAGGGCTGGCTTGAGGTGCTTCTCGCCAAGGTCGCGGCCAACGAGCAGATAGACATCATCTGGTGGTGCGCCGCCTACCAGAAGTTCGCCCAAGACGGGCGCCTGCTCGACCTGCAGCCGCTCTTGGATGCCGATCAGAGCTTCAAGCTTGAGGGCACCTTCTTCGACCCGAGCATTGATTACTGCTACGATAAGCCCGGCCGCAAGGGCCCAGTCTGGGGCTTGCCCACGAACTATGCCACGGTCCTGCTCTGGTACAACATTGACATGTTCGACAAGGCCGGCGTGAAGTACCCGGATGACAACTGGACCTACGACGACCTGCTCACCGCCGCCAAAGCCCTGACCAAGGTCGGCGCTGACGGCACCACTGAAGAGTGGGGCTTCACCATGAGCAGCGATGCCTGGTATTACGAGCCCATCATCAAGGCCATGGGCGGCGGCATCGTCGATGTTGACGGAGCCGGCTGCCTGCTCACAAAGAAAGAAAGCGTTGATGCGCTGCAGTGGCTCCAGGACCTGCTCTGGAAGTACAAGGTGCAACCTCTGCCGGAGAACACCGCCGCCATGGGCGAGGACGCCATGTTCATCAGTGGCAAACTCGCTATGGTCATCCGGCCGGAGTGGGCGCAGTTCAACTTCCTGCCGCCGCACCAGTCTGAAGGCCTCAAGTACGGCGTCGCCCTGATGCCCAAGGGCCCGGCGGGCCGCATCACCAACTACTGGCCAGGCATCACCTCGATCACGAGCAGCTGCAAGGCTCCCAAGGCCGCCTGGGAAGTGGCCAAGTTCATAACCAGCGACCAGTACCAGCGTACGATGACCGTGTTCCTGCCCGAGTCACCTGCAGCCAGGATCGAGACGACTACCTATCGCTTCACTGACTACGACAAGTATCCCGACGATCGCCACGCCCTCCTCGAGAGCCCGAAGTATGGCAGCCTCTACTACGAGGAGATGCGTTACGGCAACGAGATGACCAACATCCTCAAGCCGGCAATGGACCCGGTCTGGCTCAACCAGGCCAAGCCAGCTGAGGTTGTCGGCCCGATCTGCGATCAGATGACAGCCAAGATCGCCGAACTCAAGCCGAAGGCCTGACAGAAGCCCTGAGGCGGGCGTCCCCGCCCACCTCAACGGGTGACAGAAACGGGGGTGGCCTGCGTGAACCGTCACGCTGGCTGCCCCCGTACGATTGTTAGGAGGTTGCCATGCCCAGCAAGAAGATCGCCTGCCTCGGTGGCGGCAGCATGTATTTCGCTCGTGCCTTGCCGGACCTTGTAGTCGTGCCAGGCCTGGCTGGGAGTGAACTTGTGCTCTACGACATAGACCTGGAGAAAGCTCAGGTGATGGCCCGGCACGGCACCCGCCTGGCGCAGGAAGGCGGGCTGGGCATGAAAGTGCGCGCAGCCACTACCCTCGAGGACGCCCTTGACGGCGCCGACTTCGCCATCACCTCGATCGGCGGCTCGGGCGCCTCAGTGGGCACGGTCTACTCGACCGGCTATCACCTGCAGGACATCCTCATCCCGGCCCGCTACGGCATTTACCAGATCGTGGGCGACACAGGCGGGCCGGCGGGCATGATGATGGGCCTGCGCAGTATCCCCATCTACATGAACATCTGCCACGAGATGGAGAAGCGCTGCCCGGACGCCGTGCTCTTCAACCACTCCAACCCGATGGCGCCCCTCTGCCGGGCCATGACCAAGTACAGCAGCATCAACGTGGTCGGCATCTGCCACGGCGTCCAGATCGGCATCATGCACCTGGCGAATTTCCTCGGCATCCCACCCCAGGAACTGGACGTCAACTGGGTAGGCACCAACCACTACCACTGGTTCACAAGCATTCGCCATAAAGGGAAGGACATCTACCCGGAGGTGCGCCGACGCCTGGCTGAGGCTGAGCCGCCCGAGGGCAGCGTGATGACGCAGAAGCTATCCCAGATCTATGGCTACAATATCGCCTACCCGGACGACAACCACATCATGGAGTTCTACCCCTTCCTGGCCCAGCTGCCTAACGGAGACGTCCTGCCCTACGGCCAGAAGCCCTGGCTCGGGCCAGAAGGCTACAACACTGTGGTGCAGCAACGCCTGCTCTCCCAGGAGGAAGCGCAGGCTCAGCGCCAGCGTGACCTGGCCGAGATGGAGCAAGGCCTAAAGAAGATCGAGGTGCCGGCCGCTCCGTCGGACCATCTGACGGGTGAAGGGCTAGGCCGTCTGATCGAGTCCATCAGCCTCGGTAAGCGGGACGTCTACATCGTCAATGTCGAGAACAAAGGCTCGGTGCCGAACCTGCCTTCATGGGCCAACCTTGAAGTGGAGGCGGTCACGGACTCCCGTGGCCTGCGCAACGTCTACATGGACGAAGCGCCGCTCTCGCTGATGGGCTTGCTCACGAAGCGCATCGCCTGGCAGGAACTGGTGGCCGACGCCGCCGTCAAGGGCGATCGCAACCT
>DAOTVV010000064.1:0-28002 GCA_034436255.1 Anaerolineae bacterium | reverse complement strand
CCCTTGTGGGCGTCGTCAGGCGGCAGGACGACGGGAATGTGTCAGCTTCGCTGACCCAACCCCTATACTACGTCGTCTGGCGGTGGATGGCGTGTTGGAGCCCCGGTACGCCTATGGTCGAGGCCCGAGGGGCTGCCCGGCGAATCGAGTTCCCATGTGCAATAGTGGGCCGTGACTCGAGCAGCGGTCCAGCAGCGTCGTCGCCCAATAGTGGCTTGGCCCGGTGGGCACGGTTCGCCCTCGAGTGCGGCGTAGTATAGCCCCTTGTGGGCGTCGTCAGGCGGCAGGACGACGGGAATGTGTCAGCTTCGCTGCCCCAACCCCTATACGACGTCGTCTGGCGGGGGAGGGCTGGCCTCCGGCTCGGCAGCGGCCTGCGCACCCTCTCCTCCGCTAGCGCCTTCGCTGGTTGGTTCGGCCTCGGCCCGCTCGCGGTAAGCACGCATCTCGTAGACGCGGGCGTTAGGCACGCCGTTCGTGGCAAGCACGACCAGGCGGAGCGCCTTGGCCCGCACCGGGTCGAACTGGTGGCGGCGATGTCGCTGATAGTTGCCGTGCTCCTCAACGACCGTGACCCAGCTTGTGCCATCGAACACCTGGATGCGGTAGTCGCGCACGCATTCCGGCGCCGGCCCGAAAGCGACAAGTTTGTCCAGGTTCGTGTCGAAGGTGAGGTATACGGTATCAATGATGGGCCCGTCGAAGAGGCCGATCTCGAGCGTCTGCGGCAGGTGCCGCTGCGGGTCGCTGATCCACAGGTTGGGCCCCTTCTCAGGGCGCGTGCAGCCGCTGAGCACGTTGCTGCCGCGGAAGGGGTAGGATTGAGGCGTGAGCCTGAAGGTGTGGCAGCCGGGCTTGGGTAGCCACAGGCGCCGGAAGCTCATGTACTCGGCGCGCAACGTGCCTGGCAGGTTCTGCTCCACAGAGCCCCAGGCCAGTTTGGGCCGGTCGTCCAGCGCCAGCCAGTAGACTCCGCCTGGCTCGGCGGGGGCGCGGAAGGGGAAACCGACCCAGCCCTTCCGGCCGGGCGGGATAGTGGCGATGGCGGCGGCAATCGCTTCCTTGGCGCTGAAGTCGGTGAGGTGGCGCGCTTTGTAAAGCGTGGCCTTCACGGTGACCTCCTCGCTCGCCTCGGACTCGAGCCAGACGGAGACGCGTTCGATGAAAGGCTCGGACACGGTGAACATCTGTGCCCGCCGCTCGTCCAGGGGGATGGCCTTGTCGGTGCGCACCATCTCCAACGGGCCGAAGTGTGAGGACTCGGTGACCGGGTTGCCGCGCAAGACGTCGCCTTCGTCTTGGTTGCTGACCCCGGGGATGTAGCAGTCGTCCTTGAGCAGGAGTTGTTGCAGTTCCTGCACATGCTCGCTCGCCAACTCGCGCGGCAGGCAGTCATGCTCGAGGCAGAGAGCAGCGGCCGTGCCGACAGCCTGGCCCTCAACGGCGCAGGTGCCCATCACCCGGGCCGAGGCCAGAGCCAGGTGTGTGGCGCTGATGTTGCGCCCGGCCAGGAAAAGGTTGGGCACCTCGCGCGAGTAGAGGCTGCGCAAGGGGATGCCGTACAGCCCAGGCGAGGCGATCTGCAGCGCTGGCTGTTCGCGCGCTTTCAGGCCCGTGGCCGGGTGAATGTCCACCGGCCAGCCGCCGTAGGCGACGACATCGGGGAAAGCCGGGCGCTGGTCAATGTCGTTCATGCTCAGGATGTGGTCGCCCAGGAAGCGGCGCGACTCGCGCTTGCCGACGACGCTGCCGACCCAGTCCAATTCCAGAGTCTCGGCATGGTGGTCGCCGTGGTTCTTGATGTGGTCCCAGACGCCGTAGAGCATGCGCAGCAGTTCATCGCGGATCTGCTCGCTATCGGCGATCGTGTCGAGGTTGCCGCCCCATTCGATCCACCAGTAGCCGGCGGTGATGTGATCGTGCTGGCGGTAGGGTATGCTGTCGTCGGTCGGGTAGTCGTAGGCCCAGAACGGCGGCACGAATTTCACCGGCCGGCCGGCGTCGCGGGCGCTGAACATCAGTGTGCTGCCGAGGACTTCCCTGTCGGCGCGGAGCGGTGCCAGTTGCTCGTTGGTCTCCTGCCTGCCATCGCGCCCGTAGCGAAAGCTGGCCCCAGCGCTGAAGGCGATGGTGCCGTCGCCGCTGGCATCAATGAAGTAAGGCGCGTGGAAGAGGTACTCCTTCTCGGTGGTCATCTGGTAGGCGCGCACGGCGTGAATACTGCCGGAACGCTCGTCCATGATCGCTTCGAGGGCGCGCGTGTTGAGGAAGAGGGCCAGGTTTTCCTCGCGAGTGACCCATTCGCTGAGGAGGGTATCCCAGTTCGGGCGTGGCTCGCCGTTGACTGGCCGCGGCAAAGAGGAGCGGAAGCGGTCCTCGAGCAGCAGTTCCTCGATGATCCCAGTCTCGCGGGCGAAGGGGTTGCGCCCCCCGGCTGATGCGCCCTCGATAGTGACGCGCACCTCGTTGGATGAGTTGCCCCCGAGCACGGGCCGGTCCTGAATCAGGGCGACGCCGCAGCCGTGGCGGGCCGCCGCGATGGCGGCACAGACGCCTGCTATCCCACCGCCGATGACCACCACATCGAAGTTTTCTTCCAGCACGGTGTCTTCCATTCTCCCCCCAAGAAACGCAGCCCAGGCCTCAGGCGCCAGCGAGCGATAAGCGGCGGGGCGGCAGAGGCCTAAGGTTTATGACCATCTCGCACCAAGGCATCGAGATCAGCCCACTGGCTGGGGCCAATGCCGGCCAGGCTGGCGACATAAGTGGCCCAACCCAGGTTGCCGATTGAGGTATTGCAGTGGGCGTCGCTGCCCAGAGTAAAGCGGGCGCCGCCGAGCGCAACCTCGGCGACGATACGAGCGTAGGTATCGGCGAGCCGGCGCGGGTGGTACTGTGGCCACCACCACCAGAGGCCGTTGTTCAACTCGAAGGCGACGCCATGCTCCGCCAGGCTATGCCCCAGTTCGCGAAGCGCCGTAGCCGGCAAGTCCTCCAGGGCCAACTCCAGGCCAAAGCGGCCGACGGAGAACGGGTGGGCGAGCACATTGATAAGCGGGTTGGCGGCCAGGCTGAAGTACAGGCCGAGAACGGCGTCAAGCTGCTGCCGCTTGCCCAAAGGGGCGCCAGTGGCCAGGCCGGCCGTGTCGAAGCCCACGTCCACAAGCACAAGCTCGATGCCATCCAGGTCGGCATCGGTAACGGTGATGGCGCCGCCGGCGCTGGTCGTGGTGGCCTCGACGCCCATCACCAGGCGCGTGGTGCACCATTCACGGGCGCGAAGCACGTCTGCCAGGCACTGCCGCAACTTGCCTCGGTCCGACCAATCGCTGCCTTCGGCGTGCAGGTGGTCGGTGATGGCCAGGGCCTGCAAGGCCTCAGCCTCGGCGGCGTGGGCATTCTCGTCCACGCCGGTGCGGCCATCGGAGTAGGATGTGTGGCTATGCAAATCGCAATCAATGGCAGAGATCAATGTAGCGAGGCCTCCAGTACGGTGTGAGAGTGGGCCGGGAAGGTGTAGGCCCGTGCCGTCGGATCGGGGTGAAGTTCGCGCCTGCGCACGAGGTTGGGCTGCTCGAAGCTGTTGCGCTCGTGCACGCCGGCAGCATTGACCTGCCAGCCGCGCTGCCACTCGACCGTAGCACCGCTGACGACAAGAGGTGACTCGATTGCCTCGCTCTCGTGGCGGTTGACCACGCTCAGGTAGAGCCTGGCGCCGTCCTCGCTGACGCTGGCGGAGAGGTCCAGAATGGGCACGGGGCGAGTGCCTGTCTGCGCCACTGTCAACTCGCCGGCATCGGCCGAGGCCTCGACGGCATAATCGCCAGAATGGTGCCGCAGGAGCACGAGCGGGTGATAGATCGCCTGGAGAATGAGCCCATCGGGGCTGGTGAGGATGGGTGCGATGACGTTTACCATCTGGGCCAGGTTGGCCATGGTGACGACGCGACACTCGCGCTGGAAAAGGTGGAGGAACGTGGCGACGCAGAGGGCATCGGAGAGGTCGTAGATCTCCCGGAGCTTGTTCTCATTGTCGTAGGGCTCATTGCTCCGATTGCTGAACCAGACGTTCCACTCATCCACCGCGATCTTCACCGGCGCTTGGGCAGCGTCGTTGACGCCGAAGACGCGGCACAAGCTGGCCTTG
The DNA here is from genome assembly GCA_034436255.1 of Anaerolineae bacterium. Lineage (GTDB taxonomy): Bacteria > Chloroflexota > Anaerolineae > DRVO01 > DRVO01 > DAOTVV01. The sequence goes on along the minus strand of DAOTVV010000064.1, from coordinate 23,855 downwards.
GTGCGCTCGAGAATGTCCTCCATATAGGTGACGGAGGAAACGTTCTTGTAGTAGTCGTTGTCGCCCACGTAGCAGTGAACGGATAGATAGTCGAGGCCCCCAGGCGTTGAGCGCAGCCGCTCCAGGACCGGCTCGTCCCACTCCGGCTGACCGAGGCCGCAGGCGACGAGGGCGATGCGCGGGTCTGTCCAGCGCATCAGCTTGGCCATCTCCAGGGCTTTCTTGGCGTAGTCCTCGGCGTCCAGGTGGCCGATCTGCCAGGAGCCGTACATCTCATTGCCGAGGCCCCAGTAGCGGACGTTGTAGGGGGCGCGGTTGCCGCCCTGGCGGCGCAGGTTGGCGTAGTGCGTGTCGCCCCAGCCATTGCAGTACTCCACCCAGGTGGCCGCCTCGTCCAGCGTGCCCGTGCCGGCATTGGCGCAGATGTAGGGCTCGCTGCCCAGCCGGCGGCAGAAGGCGATGAACTCGTCAGTGCCGAAACGGTTGCTCTCTTCAGCGAACCAGGCCCGGTCGAACTGGCGAGGGCGCTTGTCCTTTGCGCCGATGCCGTCCAGCCAGTGGTAGCCGGAGACGAAGTTGCCGCCCGGCCAGCGGAGCAAGGGCGGCGCCAGGCGTTGGCAGGCCTTGAGCACATCAATGCGGAAGCCCTCGCTGTCGCTCAGGCGGGAGCCCTCGTCGTATATGCCGCCGTAAATGCAGCGCCCCAGATGCTCGATGAACATGCCGTAGAGGTTGGGGTTTATGCGGCCGATCCTGGCCGTGGGGTCAATCCGGATCATAGTTGCCCTCCTGTCCAGCCTCCCCAGCGGAAACGTTAAGTCGTGCGCGGGGAAGCTGATGCTCTGCGGCGCAGTGCCCGGCGGGAGCAAAGGCGGTTCGATCATAGCATTGGCAGCAGGGCCGGGCAAAGGCCATTGGAAAGAGGGTGCGGTCGAGATCTTGGCAGGCGGACGGCCGGCGGTGAGGCGCGCGGGCGATGGCCGACTGGGACGTCGGCCACTGGTGCCGGGTCTTCGCGTCGTGTTGCCAGGATGTGCGTTTGATCGTGCGATTGCGATCGTGCGATTGCGATCGTAGCCGGTGCCTCCTGAGCGCGGTGGATCATCGCCTCGTGCCAAGGCAAAACCGTGGGTCGGACGCGGTTGACAACAACCGGCGGTCAGGGCAAACTGGTGGCTGTTAGTTTTCAGAGTGATGGCCGCTGCTGGCAGCCCCTGCCGGCCGGGCCCCAATATCCCCATTGTGAGGTGAGCGTTATGGCGGTGGACCCCGTTGGGCGTGGCCTTTTCACTTTCCTCGTGGGCGGCAAGGCTGGGGAGGGCGTCAAGAAAGCCGGCTCAGTCGCCAGCAGCCTCTTCGCGGACATGGGCCGCCATGTCTGCCAGATGGACGACTATCAGAGCCTCATTCGCGGCGGGCACAACTTTTCCGTCGTCAGTACGGCCGTCGGCCCCATTTCCTCGCACTACATGCAAGCCCAGTTCGCTGTGTCCCTGGACGATCGCAGCTTCGGCCTCCACCGGGACCACCTGGCGCCTGATGGCGTCATGGTCTACAACAGCGACACGACCAACCCGCCCGATGGTGATGGCCGCGCCTTCGGCCTGCCGATCACGGCCGAGGCGAAGAAGTACCCCCGGCCGGAGTTGCGCGTGGGTGTGGCTGCCCCGGCGGCGCTCTGCGCCGCTCTCGGCCTGGATAAGGCCTATCTGCGCTCCCTGATCGAGCGCGAGTACCGGCGGGACCTGGAGAACAACATCCCCTATGCTGAGAGCATCTACGACCTGGCCTATGCCCAGTTCGGCGGCCGGTATGCCCTCCGTGCAGGCGCTGCCTCACGCCAGCCGATCATGGATGGCGCCCAGGCCATCGCTCTCGGTGCCATCGCAGCCGGGCTCGACCTCTACTTTGCCTATCCGATGACCCCGAGCAGTTCGCTCTTGCACTTTCTCGCCGGCCACGCCAAGGAGTTTGGCATCGTGGTGGAGCATCCGGAGAACGAGATCGCCGTTGCCAACATGGCCATCGGCGCTGCGGCAGCGGGGGCGCGCGCCATGTGCGGCAGCAGCGGCGGCGGGCTGGCGCTCATGGAGGAGGCGTTCTCACTGGCGGGGATGGCCGAGGTGCCCATCCTGTACTTCCTGGGCTCGCGCCCGGGCCCTTCCACCGGCCTCCCCACTTACACCAGCCAGGGGGACCTGCGCTTTGCTCTCAACCAGGGGCACGGCGAGTTCCCGCGCATCGTCGCTTCACCGGGCAGCATCGAGGACGGCTACTACCTGACGGCGGAGATGCTCAGCCTGGTGTGGCTATTCCAGACCCCGGGCATCCTCCTCAGCGAAAAGCACTTCACTGAGGGCACGATGAGTGTGGACCTGGCCATCGATGCCGCCGCCTGGGCTGAGCCGTTGCTGAGCGCCGATGGCGACTATCGGCGCTACCGCGATACGGCGACGGGCATCTCGCCGCTGCCGGCTGCGCCTGAAGGGCAGGTAGTGAAGTGGAGCAGTTACGAGCATGACGAGCGTGGCATCACCACCGAGGAGCCGCTGCTGACGACCAAGATGGTTGACAAGCGGCTGCGCAAGCAGGCGGGCATCGTTGAAGTGCTCAAGCGGCTGAACTGCACCAATCGCTACGAGTTCGGCAATGGCAACGCACCGGTGATCCTCACCTATGGCTCAACAACGCTCAGCGTCCTGGAGGCCGTGCGTGCCGGCGGCATCGAGGCAACGGTTGTGCAGCCGCGCTACCTGGAGCCGCTTCCCGTGTGGGACCTGGAACAGTACCAGGGGCGCCCGCTCGTTGTCGTTGAGATGAGCGCCAGTGGGCAGTTCGCCAATCTGCTGGCCGAGAAGGCCGGCCTGCGGCCGCGGGCCGTGATCCGCAGGTACGATGGCAGGCCGTTCGATCCGGTTGAGCTTGCGCAGGCCATCAAAGGAGCACTGTAGCCATGGACGAATTGGCGACCTACGCTGAGAACACCTGGTGCCCGGGCTGCGGCAACTTCGCCATCCTCGGCGCGCTCAAGGATGCAATCCGGCGGCTGGAGGGCGAGGGCATCGCTCGCGATAAGCTGCGCCTGGTCACGGGCATCGGCCAGCACGGCAAGATCTTCGACTATGTCAACGTTAGCGGGTTCTACGCCCTGCATGGCCGGGCCGTCGCCACCGCTCAGGGCATGAAGCTGGCCGACCCGGACCTGAGGATCATGGTCTTCGTTGGCGATGGCGACACGCTGGGAGAGGGGCTGGAGCATGTGCTCTTCGCCGCCAAGCGCAATGCGGACATCACCGTAGTGGTGCACGACAATGGCGTCTATGCTCTCACGACTGGCCAGTATGCGCCGACGAGCGTGCGCGGCTACCGCGGGCCTTCCACGCCCACGGGCAGCGTGGAAGAACCGCTACGGCCGCTGCCACTGCTGCTGCAGGCTGGGGCCACCTTCGTCGCCCGTGGTTTCGCCGGCCGGCGCGAGCAGCTGACGGACATGCTGGTGCAGGCCGTACTGCACCCGGGCTTCTCGTTCATTGATGTCCTGCAGCCGTGCGTCACCTTCAACAACACCTGGCAGCTGTACAACGGTCTGGTTGAGCCCATAGCCCAGCCGGCCAGCAGCTATGACGAGGCCATGGCCCTCGCCCGCCGCAGCGACCGCTTGCCGATTGGCGTGCTCTACCGCGCCGACGTGCAGCCCTTCCACCAGGCTCTCTATGGGGACCGGAACCCTGTGCGGGACCGCCTCTCGCGCGAGGAACGGCTGGACGGCATCGCCCGGCTGCTGCAGGTGGAGCGGCGCGCTCCCAGCCTGCCGTCGCTGAGCCCGAGGGCGGCGCTCGAAATGGCCATGCCCACCCATGAACAAGCAGCGTCAGCCTCACAGTGAAACAGAGGTGTGGGGCGAGTTCTGGCCGGGATCGCCTCATGCCTCGCTTATCATTACCATTGGTAGGAGGTTCGTATGCATCCCATGACCGTCGGTAATCTGCAAAGCGCCTTCGCCGGCGAGAGCCAGGCGCACATGCGCTACCTCGCCTATGCTGACCGGGCCCAGCGCGACAAGCTGCCCAACGTGGCGCGGCTTTTCACCGCCATCGCTTTCGCTGAGCAGGTGCACGCCCACAACCATTTCCGCGAGCTGCGAGACGAGAAGGGCGCTGCGGTGACGACGGCGCACGCGGGCTTTGGCCTGAGCAGCACGAGCAGCAACCTTGAGATCGCCATCGGCGGCGAGCAGTTCGAGATTGACGAGATGTACCCGGCCTACAAAGGCGTCGCTGAGCTCCAGGGGGAGAAAGGAGCGCAGCGCAGCTTCGACTGGGCCTGGAAGGCGGAGCAGACCCACGCCGCCCTCTTCGCCCAGGCGAAAGCAGCGGTCGAGAAAGGGGAGGACCTGGCCATCGGGCCGGTGTTCATCTGCAGCGTCTGCGGCCACACGACGACCGGGGAAGCACCGGATCGCTGCCCGATCTGCAACGCCACCCGCGATAAGTATCGCGAGTACGCCTAGAGCGTGCGCCGTCCTGCTGCTTGGGCACGACGGCCACGAGGGGCCATGTTACGGAGGGTGGGTAGCCGGCAGGCCGGCTACCCACCGTTGCGCTGGTCGTAGATGTCGCCGGTGGCGTTACCGCTGCAGTTGTTCTGCCCCAGGGTGGGGTTGGCCGTGCTCTTGACGAAGATGCCGTAGGCCTGGTTACCCGAGCAAGTATTGCCGTCGGCGCTGCCGCTGGAACTGCCGAAGAAGGCGATGCCTGTGTCCAGGTTCCTTTCGCAGGTATTGCCCTCGATGGCCGGCGCCGCCTGGTCGGCGATGTAGATGCCGTGGTAGACGTTGTCACTGCAGGTGTTCTTCTGCAAGGTTGTGTTCGCCTGTCCGGTGACGGCGATGCCGTTCTGCTGGTTACCGATGCACTGGTTGCCTGCCGCCAGGCCACCGCTGCTGTCGTAGTAGCGGATGCCGCTGTTGCTGTTCTTGCTGCAGGTATTGGCCTCGAGCCGGGGTTTGGCCCGCTCCGAGACTGAGATACCATTGATGGCGTTGCCGGAGCAGTCGTTGTTCGCCGCCTCGCCACCGCTGTCGCCCCAATAAGCGATGCCCGAGTCCTTGTTTTCGTAGCAGTGATTGGCCTTCAGAGTGGGGGCCGACCTGTCCTCCATGACGATGCCATCCAGTTCGTTGCCGTAGCATTGGTTGTTGCTGGCGACGCCGGCGGCGTTATCCCAGTAGGCGATGCCGGAACTGTTCTGGAAGGAGACGTTGCTGTCCAGAAGGGGCTTGGCGCTGCCGCTGATCGAGAAGCCCTGCAACTCGTTGCCATCTGCCTGGCACTGGCGCACCTCGCCGGTGGTGAAGCCATACAGCCACAGGCCGACGCCACCCTTCTTCTGCTGTTTGTCCCACACGGCGCCGGTGAAGCGACAGTCGCTGAAACTTACCTCCCCGCCGCTGACGGCGAAGACGTTGGCCGCACTGGCCCCTGTGTGCTGGAAAGTGATGCCTTTGGCCGAGAACTGCCCTAGCCCCGAGTACCAGACTACCTGGCCAGCGGCATCCGAGGCGATGACCGTCTTGTCAATGCCAGCACCAACGAGGGACAGGGGCTGGCGGATCTGCAGCGGCGCACTCAGGTAGTAAGTGCCTGGCTCGAGGGTGACGGTTGCCCCGGAGGGCGCCTTGCTGATCGCCTCCTCCAGCGTCGCCACGTCGCCGCTGCCATCGGCTTTCACCAGGATCTGGTCGCCTAAGCCCTGGTCGGCTGGCGGAGGTGTATCCTGCGCCGGGGGAACGGATGTCTCAGCAGGCGCCGCCTCAGTAGGCGCCGCCTCCGTAGGCGCTGCCTCCGTAGGGGCCGCCTGCGTAGGGGCCGGCTCAAGCGTGGAGGTGGGCGAGGTAAGCTTGGCCAGGGCTGTTGGTGGGGCCGTGGGCGTGCCGCTCGGGGAGGGCTTGAACAGCCCCAGCGCGGCGACACAGATAATGGCGCCGCCACCCAGAATTGCTACCGCCCCGAGGACGACCCAGAGGGTCCAGTTGCGCCCCTTGGGCGGTGCTGCTGGCACTGGCTGTGGCTGCCAGGTCGGTGTGGCGGGCTGGGCCTGGTAGACCGCAGTGGGGCCGGCCGGCGATTGTCGCGGCGGCGTCATTGTCCGCGGCTGCCCGGGGAATGTGGCGGCGGTGGCGGGCCCAGAGGGCCGCACGCCGGTGGCCGCAGCCTGGCCCAGCATCGGGCCGACCGCCTGTAGCCAGGCCTGGCCGAAGGAAATGACGTCCTGAAAGCGCTGGGCCGGGTCCTTAGCCAGGGCGGTCATCAGGACGCTTACGGCCGCTGGCGGCAGGCTCGGGTTGAACCGCCTCGGGTCGGGCGGCTGGGCATGCAGGTGCTCCTGGCGGATCCTGTCGGTGGTGCTGGTACCGGTGCCGGTCTCCCCGAGGAAGGGGCGGCGGCCGGTGACCATCTCGTAGAGGACCACGCCCAGGCTGTAGATGTCGGTGCGCGCATCCACTGGCCGGCCCAGGATTTGCTCCGGGCTCATGTAGGCAGGGGTGCCGATGGGCCCCATCGTCATCGTCGTGCCCTCTGCCACGCGGGCGATGCCGAAATCGGACAGCAGGGCCGTGCCGTCCTCTTTGAACATGATGTTGCCGGGCTTGATGTCGCGGTGGACATATCCCTGGCTGTGAGCGTAGTAGAGGGCGGCCGTGATCTGGCGCATGATGCGCGTCACTTCATCGAGCGGAAGGGGGCCACCAGCTTCCATCAATCGGCCGCGCAGGGTGTTGCCGGCCACGTAGTCCATGACGATGAAGGCGCTGTTCGCCTGGCGCTCGAAGGAGTAGAAGCGCACGACGTTGGGGTGGTCCAGCCTGGCCAGGGCTTCGGCTTCGCGCTGGAAGCGGGTCACGAACTCGGGGTCCTCGGCCAGGTCCTCGCGCAGCACTTTGATGGCAACTTCGACCTGGCGTCTGAGGTCGAGGGCGAGGTAGACATCGGCCATGCCGCCGCGGCCGATGAGGCGCTGCAACTGGTAGCGGTCGCGAAGAACGGCTCCTTCCTGCATGTCCTCCTCCCCTCTCCCTCCCGTTCCTACCGCGTGGCCACGATGTCGTCAACGTAGAGCGTGCCCTGGCTGGCAGGGCCATGGGGCACACTGTCCAGAACCAGGGCATAGAAACTGACCGGATAGTCCAGCATGCCGTTATCCGGCCCACCGACACTCTGGTTGGGCCAGCCGGCCTTATCGTCGAACGGGGCGAACATCTGGGCCCAACCCTTGTGCTTCACCTGGCCGAAGGTGTATTGGCGCACCTCACCTGCCGCGTCCATCAGCCAGGCGTTGAGGAAGAAGTTGGAGCCATCCCCGTACACCCAGGCACTCAGCCCGAGCGGCTTGCCGCTGATTGCGACGGCTGGCCGCGCGGTGAAGACGACGAACCCTTCGCTGTTGGCCGGGAAGGCATAGTCCAGGCGGCCGGCGTAAGCGCCGCTATGCACCTGCTCGCTGCTATAGGTGAGGTTGCCGTAGGGCTGGTCGCCACGGCGCCAGGAGATGTCGTTCTCGAAACCGGTGACCAGGCCTGGTGCCTGGTTGGCGGCAGCCTGGGCATCAGCCGTCTGTTGCTTGGCCAGAGCGTCGGCTGCTTCCTTGGTGGCTGCCTCAGCCTGGGCAGCCGCGTCCGCTGTGGCCTTGGCGGAAGTATCGGCGGTTGCCTGGGCGACGGCGGTGGCTTCAGCGGCGGACTTGGCCGTCGCCTCGGCGGCGGCAGTGGCCGCGGCCGCTGTCTGGGATGCCTGTTCCAGCGCCGCCGCCGAGGCCGCTTCCTGGGCGATGGCCGTCTGCTTGTCTGTGCCGGATGCTAAGGCGGTGGCCTGGGCGGCCGTCGCCTCGAGCGCCTTGGCCGCCGCTGCTGTGGCATTGGCCTGCTGTGCGGCCAGGTCGCCCGAGGACGCACTGCCCGATGCCTGGGCATTCGCCGTGGCGGTGGCCCACTGCAGGGCGATGGCCGTGCCTTGAGCCTGCACGGCCAGGCTCGTCTGGGCGACGGCGGCGGCTGTGGCCTGGACGCTGGCGTTGTTCTTGGTCAGGCTCTGGTAGGCGAGAGCCGCGCCCAGGCCGACCAAGACGACGATGGCAAAAGCGCCGCCGAAGATGAGCAGAGGGCGGCCTTTGGGCACAGGCGTTGCCTGGCCAGCGGTGGGCGTGTTCATGGGCGGAGCCTGGGCGGCGCCGAGCCGCGTCGGCGTCGGCTGTGGCGAGGTGACACCGGGGGCGCTGGCCGCGGCTGGCTGGGTGGCCGACGGCGCACGCAGTGCTGCCTCCCAGGCGCGGGCCATGCTGATGGCGTCGGGCCAGCGTTGCGCCGGGTCTTTGGCCAGGGCGCGCAGGATAACGGCCACCGCGGCTGGTGGCAGGTTGGGGTTGTACAGGCGCGGGTCCGGCGGCAGCGAATGCAGGTGCTGGGTGCGAATTTTGTCCATGGTGCTGGTGCCGGAGGTGCCTTCGCCCGTGAACGGCCGGCGGCCAGTGACCATCTCGTAGAGGCAGACACCCAGGCTGTAGATATCCGATTGAGGGCCGAGGTCGCGGCCCAGGATCTGCTCGGGGCTCATGTAAGCCGGCGTCCCCAAAGGCGCCGCAGTCATTGTGGCCGCCATGGCTGCCCGGGCGATGCCGAAATCGGAGAGCAGGGCGGTGCCGTCCTCGCGCAACATAATGTTGCCCGGCTTGATATCACGATGGATGTAGCCGGAGTCGTGCGCGTAATGCAGGGCAGCCGCTATCTGGCGCATGATCGCCGTGACCTCGGCCGGGGGCAGTGGCTGGCCAGCGGAGAGGCGGCCACGCAACGTAGTGCCGGGGACGTAGTCCATGACGATGAAGGCGAGCGAGCCCTGGCGCTCCAGCGAGTAGAAGCGGACGATATTGGGGTGGTCCAGGCGGGCGAGGGCCTCGGCTTCGCGCTGGAAACGCTGCAGGAACTCGGGGTCCTCGGCAAGATCTTCGCGCAGCACCTTGAGCGCCACAGGCACCTGGCGACGCCCATCCCAGGCGAGGTAGACGTCGGCCATGCCGCCTCGCCCCAGGGACGACTGGATTTGATAGCGGTTGCGCAAAGTCTGGCCGATCAGGTCGGGCATGGGTCGAGGCCTCCCTATCTGGCAGGGGCGTCACAACATGGCACGCTTAACATATCGGCCATTACCCCTGGGCACTTGACTGGAAATCTGCAAGGATAGAATAGCCGGAAATGCCAGGAATCTCAATGGCAAAGAGCCACATACCCGGGCAAGGCCTGCCCGAATGCCACCGGGCACCGCCCAGAGCGAAGCAGTGCCGCGGCCCGCAAACCTCCTGATGCCCGGTGACCGTGGCCGGTGGTTAGGCGGCAGAGGCCGGGCGTGGTAGTATGGGCGCGCACAAGCGCTGGGGAGCGCTATCGCTCCCCGGCCAGCTTTGGGAGGCTGTAGAATGCTGAAGGTTGGCATCATTGGGTACGGCGGGCGTATCTCGCACATGGCCAAAGCGATGGGGGAATTCGGCATTCCCTACCGGGTCACGGCCATCGTTGACCCTCGCGCCGAGGAGTTGCGCCAGTCCGGCGACCCTTTTCTCAGCGACGTCGTCTACTATGACACACCCGAGGCGATGCTGGAGCAGGCGAAGCTCGACGGCGTCATGATCGGCACGCGCTGCTACCTGCATACCGAGATGGCCTGCCGTGTCGCCCCTTACAAGCTTCCTCTCTTTCTCGAGAAGCCCGTCGCCATCACTTTCGATCAGGTGAAGCGCCTGGACACCGCGTTCCAGGGCTACCCGGCGCCGACTGTGGTGTCCTTCCCGCTTCGGCTGAGCCCCCTGGCCCAGATGACCAAGCAGATCATAGACTCGGGCAGCATCGGCACGGTGGAGCAAGTGGTGGCTGTGAATGACGTGCCGTACGGCGATTGCTACTTCTTCTACTGGTACCGCAATTACGAGCAGGTGGGCGGGCTGTTCCTGCAGAAAGCCACCCATGACCTGGACTATATCCACTACCTGATCGGCCAGCAGCCGAAGCAACTATGCGCGATGAAGGCCCAGTCCGTCTACGGCTCGGCCGGCAGCGTGCACAAGCCCATGCCTTTTGAGCAGACCTGCAAAGGTTGTGCAGAATGGGAGACCTGCCCGGAGAGCCCATTCAACCTGCACTACCAGCGCTTTGAGGGCGACAAGGTTGATGTGGACTCCAAGCGCATGTGCCTGTTCTCCGAAGGGATCAAGAACGAAGACATCAGCAGCGTCATAATCGAGTACCAGGATGGCTGCCAGGCCAGCTACACCCAGAATGTCTTCGCTCGCCAGAAGGCGGCCCGCCGGGGCGCCCGCTTCTACGGCTACAAGGGCACCGTGGACTTCGACTGGTACGAGAACGTCATTCGGCTGTACAAGCACCAGTCGCCGGTTGTGGAGACGATCCAGCCCACGGGCGGCATGTCCCACTTCGGCGGCGACCGCGAACTCTGCCTGGACTTCCTACGCGCCATGCGCGATGGCACGCCCTCTCGCAGCCCCATCTCGGAGGGCATCCTCAGCGCCCTCACCTGCCTCTGGGCCCGCGAATCAGCGGAGACGCGGCGCTTCTGCGATGTGGTAATGCCACACTGACGGTTCGGAGGGAAGCATGCGCAGGATGCGGCGCGCCTACCAGGAGGTGTGCGAGCCCTCGAGGCTGGAGAGTTGGCTGGGCGAGGCACTGGTCGGCCGCCTGGCCACGGTAGATGAGGATGGCTTCCCGGTGATCAAACCGGTCAACTTTGTCTACAGCGACGGCCGCATCTACTTTCACTCGGCTATCGAGGGCGAGAAGTTGGACGACATCCGCCGCTGCGAGCGTGTCGGCTTCGAGATAGACCGGCTGATCGCCATCGCGGAGCCGACCGAGCGCGGCTGCCAGACGCATGCCTTCTACCAGAGCATCGTAATCCGTGGCCGGGCCCGCATCCTGGAGGACCCAGGCGACAAGGAAGCGGCGCTGCGCCTGCTCGTGCGCAAGTATGCGCCCACCATGACGGCGACGCCGCTTCAGGGGGTAGAGAGTACGGCGGTGGTCGAGATAGCGGTCGAGCGCATGACGGGCAAGGAAGACTGTGGCCAGAACTGGTCAGCAGAGCGCAAGCTTGCCGTAGCGCGTCGCCTCTATGAGCGGGATGGCGCTGCCGCGGCCGAAGCCATCGCCCTACTCGGCTTCAGCCTTGAGGAGGTCAGCGGCAGTAGCTGACCCGGAGGTACTCCCCGGGCAAGACCAGGGAACGCAGGTGAACGCGGATAGACGCAGATCGGGGCGGATGTGGACACAACTGCCCGCTCCTGAGCGGCGCTTATCCGCGTTCTCTTACCTGACCTTATCAGGAATGTCGCCGGGAGACGGCCTCAGGCCGGGCCTGGCTGCCGGTAGGGCGACTTGCTGAGGAGCCACAGCCGCACAAGTGGCCTGAACATGCGAATGAGCCTGATGCGGCGGCCGAGCAGGGTGCGCATGTCCCGGACATAGTCTTCGAGTGTGCGCTGTTGATAGTGCAGGAGGCGCTCGCTCTCCTGCGTGTCCAGCCAATCGGTGCAGAAGGGCTTGTGGCTGAAGGCGGCGCCTGGCAGCATGCCGATGCCAAGGCCGTCCAGGATGCGCTCGGCGATCTCGCGATAGTAGTACTGGCAGCGCGGGCCGCCGCCGATGAGCAGGGTGCGGCCCCAAAGCTGGCTTGGTGTGCTCGCGCCCTGAGCCGCGCCCAGGTCAACAGCATTGGCGATGGCCAGGCCGACGTCGCGCGTGTGCACGAACTCCATCCGGTTTTCCAGGGGCACATCGAACATGCCCGGGTCCAGCCGCATGGCCAAAGGCATCGTTGCCGCCAGCCTCAAGATGACCCACTGCAGGCCGGATTCGCGCACCATGCGTTCGCATTCGACCTTATGCTGAGCGTAGTGCTCCACCGGGTTGACGGGGTCGCTGACGGTGCGTGGTGGTGGCAGCGTCTCCGTCCGGCCGTAGACGTGCAGGGAAGAAATGAAGATCAGGCGCGGCGGCACCGGCTCCGCCTGCATGGCGGTGATCAGGTTGTGTGTGCCGCCGACGTTGATCTGGCGGGCCCACTCGGGCCGCTTTTCCGACTCCTGGCCGGTGGCCGACAGTTTGGGGGTGATGAAGGCCAGGTGAACGACGATGTCCTGGCCGTGGACGGCGGCAGCTACGTCCTCGGGCCGGCGCAGGTCGCCCCAGGCAATCTCGATATGAGGATCGTCTGCCAGCCGCCTGGCCAGCTTAAGGTTGGTCTTCGTCTTCAGGTCCAGGCAGCGGACGGTGTGGCCGCGGCTGGTCAGCTCGCGCATGGCACTTTGGCCGACGTTTCCCAGGCCTCCAGTCAGAAGAACTCTCATGGTCTTACTTCCTTTCTTTCTATGCCCTGCAAAAGCAGAGCGATGCTCTCTTGGGCGATGCGCGGCCAGTCGTCCCCCTGAGGGTCGAGCAAGCCCTGCAGGGTGAGCCCGATGGCCAGCGAGACGAGCGTGGACGCGACCACCAGTGGGTCCACGGGCTGGAAACTGCCCTCTTCGATGCCACGCTGGATGAGGCGGGCGAAATAGTCGCGGTACTGGCGGTAGGGGGCCACTGTCGCATCCCAGACGACGGGCTCGCGTGTGGCCTTGCTCCAGAACTCGAGGAAGATCGGCAACTTGCCGCTCCCGGCGGCGAACACCTGGCTGAGGATGCCGGCCATGCGCAGGATGGCGGCGGGGACGCTTTCCCCCTCGCGCAAACCACCCTGCAAGCTGGCCTGCACCCCTTCCAGCCAACGATGAAGCAGAGCCAGGAAGAGCGCCTGCTTGCTGGGAAAGTGATGGTAGAAGCCACCCTTGGTGACGCCGGCCTTGGCGCAAACCTCGGCGATGCCGGTGGCGTCGTAACCGTGCTGGGCGAAGAGGGCCTCAGCCGCCGCGAGGATGCGTTCGCGTGTATCGTCGCCGTGCCTGTTGCCTGCCAAGGGACCAACTCCCTAGAATGGATACCGACCGGTCGGTATGTTATACCAGGCAACCGCGTTGTGCAAGTGTCGGCGGGCAAGCGGCGCCTGCCTGTGGTGGCAATTGCCAGGCGTGTCCGGACCAGGCCGTCAGACGCGCCCTTCAGCGCAGGATTTCGATGCGTCGGAACGCTGCGTTGGGGCGGGTCCGGGCGGTTATTCAGGTTTGCATTTTTCGGGGGTGGGATGGATACTGACGCCGCCATCGGGGTCTGCCTGCACGCCGCTCTCGCCGCACCAGGCATCGTCCCAGCGTTGCGACAACGTTCAAGCCACCTGCCGTCTCGTCGTGACCGCATCAGGCCCGAAGCTGCCGGCACAACGCATCAATCATGGTCATCCCAACGTCCAATGTGTTGCAGCGCCATAGCAGTAGCCGACGCACTCTCGTTGCCGCTAGCATCGCCGCCTCATCGCGACATCCATGGGTCTCTCGTCTTGCCTTGGGCAGCCCGATGGCATTTCTGTGCCCGGCATTGGTCAGCATCGGCTTGCCGGCAACCAACTGACGGAGTCTGAAGCATGCGCCTGCGCGCCATTTCCTGTGAGGTGTTGGCCCGCCCGCTCTATCTGACCGCGGCGCACTCGCCGCACACCGTAGATTTCGACCTGGTTGACAAGGGGCTGCATGCCGAGCCGGCCCGGCTGCGCCAGGCCCTGCAGGAAAAGATAGACGCCGTGCACGAGGGGCGCTACGACGCCGTTGTGCTGGGGTACGCCCTGTGCAGCAACTCGACGGCTGGCCTGCTGGCGCGGGGGCTGCCGCTCGTGCTGCCGCGTGCGCACGACTGCATCACGCTTTATCTTGGCTCGCGGCAGGCCTACGCCGAGGAGTTCAACCAGCATCCCGGCACCTACTACTACACGGCCGATTACAGCGAGCGCCTCTACGAGGGGGAGAACGCCACGCTGGGCGCGGTGAGCGAGGCCGAGATGCAGCGCTCCTACGACGAATACGTCGCCAAGTACGGCAAGGAGAACGCCGACTACCTGCTGCAGGTGATGGGTGGTTGGCGCAAGAACTACCGCCGCGCTGCTTATATCCGGATGGGCGTCGGTAACGAGCAGCCGGCCGAGGAGGCGGCGCGCCAGGAAGCTGAGAGGAACGGCTGGGAGTTCGCGCGCCTGGAGGGAGACATGCTTCTCCTGCGCAAACTGCTCTTCGGCCAGTGGGACGAGGATTTCCTGGTGGTCAGGCCTGGCGAGATGGTGCGCGTCACTTACGACGAGGGCATCGTCCAGGCCTGTCCACTGGCGCCGCGCTGAGGCTGGCCCTGGGAGGCCGGCGCTGGCCGCTTAATGGATCATGCCCAGGTAGCGGCCTTCCCGGCTGACGGTGTCCTGCTCATGGACGAAAGCGAGCAAGTCGCGCAGTTTGGCGACGGCCAGGCCGATGCTTGTGTCGGCCGCGCCGTAGTACATCCATACCTCATCATCTCTGACCACGGCGCCGCAGGTGTAGACGACATTCGCAGCCAGGCCCTGCTGTTCGTAGGGCGCCTCCGGCCCGAATACCCAGCGATGTGAACGTTCCAGCACCCGGCGAGGGTCATTGGTGTCAAGCAGGGCCAGGCCCAGGCGATAGATGGGCCGTTCCGTGGTCTCCTTCACCCCGTGATAGATGAGCAGCCAGCCTTCGTCTGTGGCAATTGGGGGTGCGCCGACGCCGACGCGCAGGCCGTCCCACCAGGGGCCGCCCCGTTCGGGGAAGAGGACACCCGCCTGGCCCCAGTGCGAGAAGTCATCATCATCGGTGCTGGCGTACCAGATGTGCTCGCCAGCCCCGGTTACCGGGCGGTGGAGCATGAACCAGCGGCCGTCAATCCGATGCGGGAAGACCGTCGCGTCCTTGTTACTGGGCGAAAGGGCGATGCCCAGGCGCTGCACCTTCTCGAAATCCTCTGTTGCCGCCAGGCCGACAGCCGGCCCGTAACGCGAATAGGCGGTGTAGGCGATGATCCACTTGTGGTCGCCTATGGGTGTGATCCGCGGATCCTCGCAGCCCCATTCCTCGAACGGGTACTCGGGCAAGCCCTTATCGAGCAGTGGCTTGTCGGCGAGGCGCCAGTGATCCACGCCATTGGCGCTGCGGGCGACGCGCAGGTGCGAAGTGCCCTCCTGGTCCTCGATGCGCAGCAGCAGCACAACTTCGCCATCCACCAGGGCGACTCCGGGGTTGAACACGCCATTGGACTTGAAGGGCAGGCGGTCGGTCGTGAAGATAGGGTTGCCTTTCCAGCGGAGGAACACATCTCTCGTTACCATCTCAGTTACCCCTAACAAGGAAGATGATGATCCGGGCCGCTCGGTCTACCCTGCAGCCTTCTGCCAGTCATGGTAAGGCGAGGCGGATGTGCGGTCAATGGTGATCGGGGACGGGTTGCGTTAGAGAATCACAACAGTGGCTGGGCCTCGTGCGGCCGGCGCGTTGCTATTCGAGGGCCTGTTTACAGGGGGCCGGATGTCGCTATACTTTTTGGGATCGTACCGGGTCCAGATGTTGGCGTAGTAGTGTTCATTTGGAGGGTGAGTAGAATGGTTGAGCAGCACTATGAGTATGCCATAATTGGCGGTGGCCTCGCCGCTGCCCATGCCGTCGAGGGCATCCGGGCGCACGACACCGATGGCAGCATCGTTCTCGTCGCTCGCGAGCCCTACCTCCCCTACGAACGTCCTTTGCTCAGCAAGAAGCTTTGGACGGGCCAAAAGCAACTGCCAGACATCTATCCTCATGATCGGTCCTACTACGAGAGCATGGGCGTGCAGTTGCTCTTGGGCCAGAACGTCGCCTCGCTCGATGTCCAGAGGAAGATGCTCACTCTTGCCGACGGCGAGGAGATCGGGTTCGGCAAGCTGCTGCTGGCCACTGGAGGACAGCCACGGCGTCTGCCCGTGCCTGGGGGCGAACTTGAGGGGGTGAGCTACTTCCGCTACCTGAGCGACTACCTGCGCCTGCGTGGGGAGGCTCAGGAAGGGAGCCGGGCAGTGGTGATCGGCGGTGGTTTCATCGGCTCGGAGTTGGCTGCCGCGCTGACCCTGAACAAGGTTGAGGTGACAATGCTGTTCCCCGAGCAGCACCTTTGTGCACGCGTCTTCCCGGCGGGCCTGGCTCGGGCCATAGACGCCCTGTACGAGGCCAGAGGTATCCGCCTCCTGGCCGGCGATACGGCGGTGGCGATCGGCCAGCAGCAGGGCCGGTATACGGTGCGGACGGGCTCCGGCCAGAACCTGGCCGCTGACATAGTCGTCGCCGGGATCGGCATCGTGCCGGATGTGGGCCTTGCGCAGGCATCCGGCCTAGCGGTAAGCGACGGTATTGATGTTGACGGGCAGCTGTGCACGTCGTCGCCGTCGGTGTGGGCTGCTGGCGATGTCGCCCGCTTCCCATATGTGGCTCTGGGAGAGAGGCGCCGTGTCGAGCACTGGGACAACGCCGTGACGATGGGCCACTGCGCTGGCGAGAACATGGCCGGGGCCGGGCGCGTCTATGACCATATGCCCTATTTCTACTCGGATCTATTCGAATTCGGTTACGAGGCCGTCGGCGATATTGACTCCCGATTGGACACCTTCGCCGATTGGAAGCAGGAGAACGACACAGGCGCCATCTACTACCTGAAGGATGGGAAGGTGCGCGGCGTCATGATGTGCAACCTCTGGGATAAGGTGCCTCTGGCCCGCGAACTCATCCGCCACGGCAAGGCAGTGGCGCCGGCAGACCTGCGTGGTGCTATCGCCTGAGGCCAGGCGATTCAGCTTTCGCTGTGGGATAGCTCCCAGCAAGCTGTCCATGAGCCATGGCTCAGCGTAAGGCATGAAGATGGCGGCAACGATGGGCGGCGCCGGAGCGAGGGTGGACAGTCTGTTTGCTGCCACGAGTCCAGAAGGAGCGTTGTTTTCGAGGGGGATGCACGATGCCCGAGAAGCCCCATGAGGCCGACGTTGTTCTACCCGAGAGTGAAGCGCGGCGCATGGCTGCCACGGTTCCGGCCTGGACTTATCTGGGCACCAGACTGGAGCGTGAGGTGAGTTTCGCTAGCTTCAGCGAGGCGATGGCGTTCGTCAACCGCGTGGCAACGGTCGCGGAGCAGATGGACCATCATCCGGACATGCACATCGCCTACCGCCAGGTGCGCTTTGTGCTGTCCACGCACAAGGCCGGTGGGCTAACGGCGGCAGACTTTCGCCTCGCCGCTGAGATTGACCGCTTGCTTGGCCAGCCTGGCGATGCCAGCTGAATCGCTGGCCGGCAGAACGGCCTTGGTCACGGGTGCGGCCAGGCGTATCGGCCGGGCCATCGCCATCGGCCTGGCGCGCGAGGGCGTCAATGTCCTGGTTCATTACAGGCGCTCGGTCGTCGAGGCCGAGAACCTGGCCGAGCAGCTACGTGGCATCGGTGTTCAGGCCTGGCCAGTGCAAGCCGATTTCCAACGGCCGGCGGAATATGAGACGCTCGTTCAGCGCAGCTTGGAGCTAGCGGGTTCGCTAGACATCCTCGTGAACAGCGCCGCCGTTTTCACGCCTGACACATTGGCCGAGGCCACCCTGGCGAGCCTCGTACGCGACATCGAGGTGAACGCCTGGGTGCCATTTGCGCTGGGGCGCGAATTCGCCACCCGGGCGAGCCGCGGCAGCATCCTGAACCTGCTCGATTCGCGCCTGCGCGGCCACGATTACCGGCACGTGAGCTATATCCTCAGCAAGCATCTGCTCGCGGTGCTCACCGAGATGATGGCGGTGGAGTTCGCACCGGGCGTGAGGGTCAATGCTATCGCGCCCGGGCTGATCTTGCCGCCACCCGGCCAGCCCGACAGTTACCTCGACAAGCTGGCGCCAAGCGTTCCTCTCCGACGACATGGTGGGCCGGAGGATATCGTCGAAGCCGCCCTCTGCCTGCTGCGCAGCGATTTCGTCACCGGCCAGGTGATCTTCGTTGACGGAGGGCGGCACCTGAAGGAGTACGGGGATGAGCAGCAACCCGGGTGAACCGGCGCTTCCGTTTGGTGCGTCCAGGCCGGACCGCATCCTGATCCGCGACCTGATGGTGCGTTGCATAGTCGGCATCAATGAGGACGAACGGCGCGAGGAGCAGGACGTGCGTATCAATATCGTTCTCTATGCCGACCTGCGCCCGGCCGGGCGGAGCGACCGCATCGAGGATGCGGTGGATTACCGCAGCATAAAGAAGCGTGTTGTGGCCATGGTGCAAGGCTCGAGCTACTTCCTGGTCGAGGCACTGGCTGAGGCGGTTGCCAGCCTTTGCCTCGAAGACCGACGTGTCCTTGCGGTGAGGGTGCGCATCGAGAAACCGGGAGCCCTGCGCTTCGCCCGAAGCGTCGGTGTCGAGATCACGCGTCGGCGCGACGGCTAGATGGTTCGTGCCTTCATCGGCATCGGCTCCAATATCGAACCTCAGCGCAATGTGCGCGAGGCACTCCGCCTGCTCGCCCGTCGTGAACGGGTGGTTGCTGTGTCCACGGTATACCGAACCGAGCCGATTGCTCGGCCAGAACAGGGTCCGTATTACAACTGCGTCGTCGAGATCAAGACCGACACCCCGCCGCTCCAGCTCAAATTCGGCAGCCTGCGGCCGATCGAGGCGGCGCTCGGCAGAGTCCGTGGCCCGGACCGCTGGGCGGCGCGGACGATAGACCTGGACTTGCTGGCTTATGACGAGTTGGCGGTCCGAGAGGACGACCTGATCCTTCCGGACCCCGATATTGCTGTGCGGGCGTTTCTCGCCCTGTCCTTGTGCGAACTTGCCCCCGACCTGGAGTTGCCAGGGATCGGCACCGCCGCCGACCTCGCCAATCGCTTTTCGGGCGAAGGCATGGTGGCGCTGAGGGAATACACCGAGGCTTTGAGGGAGGTCATAGCGCATGAACAAGCCCAGAGTCGAACTCTTGATCCGTGAGTTGTTGAGTGAGCTTGGGGAAGACCCGGACCGGGAGGGGTTGCGGCGCACGCCGGCTCGCATGGCGGCGTCACTGGACTTTCTCACCTCCGGATACCGCACCGACCGGGAAGCGCTGATCAATAACGCCTACTTCACCCAGGACAGCGACAGCATGGTTGTCCTGCGCGATATCGAGTTCTACAGCATGTGCGAGCACCACATGCTCCCTTTCTTCGGGCACGTACACATTGGCTACCTGCCCCAGGGCAAGGTGTTTGGCATCAGCAAGCTAGCGCGGCTGGTCGAGATGTACTCCCGGCGCCTGCAGTTGCAGGAACGTATGACGGAGCAGATAGCCAACGTGATCATGGAATCCATAGACGCGCTGGGCGTGGGCGTCATGGTCGAGGGTCAGCACCTGTGCATGATGATGCGTGGTGTCCAGAAGCATGGCTCGATCATGGTTACGTCCTGCATGCTCGGCACCTTCCGCTCGGATTCGCGTACGCGCAGCGAATTCCTGAACCTGGTGAGCCGGCCCAGGCCTGAGATGCACTGAGCCGCTCGCAAAGGGAAGCGCTGCGCTGGCGCCAGCCAGCAGGCGCCGCGGCAAGACCAAGATGCATTCTGCCCCACTTGGCCGAGACGGCCATTTTCGCATATGCTGTTGCCGCAATTCCGGCGGCACTCTTGCGTAACCGGAGCGTGCTGCAGGGAACGCAAGATAACGCGGACGAGAGGCGGACAACTTCTCACATGTCCGCGCTAGAGACGTGGGACAGAGATGGACGCGGATGAGCACGGAGCGGAAGCGGATCTCCTCCTACGCGGCAGCGTGAATCGGCACCCGTCAGTGTTCATCGGCGTTTCTTTCGCTTCTCCGGCACGGAGGACACTTGCAGACCAGGAGTAGGACGATGTCGGACGAACTATCGCAGCAGGTGGCACACATGGGCCTGGACGAGTTGTGCATCAACACGATCCGAACTCTCGCTATTGATGCGGTACAGAAGGCTAAGTCGGGCCACCCTGGCGCGCCCATGGGGTTGGCGCCGCTCGCCTACCTGCTCTGGACGCGCGAGATGCGCTATAACCCGCGCAACCCCTCCTGGTTCGACCGGGACCGCTTCATCCTGTCCGCTGGCCACGCATCCATGCTCCTGTACGCCATGCTCTACCTCACCGGTTACGACCTGTCGCTCGAAGACCTCAAGAGCTTTCGCCAGTGGGGAAGCAAGACGCCGGGCCACCCGGAATACGGGCACACGCCCGGAGTCGAGTGCACCACCGGGCCGTTGGGGCAGGGCTTCATGACCGGCGTCGGCATGGCCATGGCGGAGGCGCACCTGGCGGCGCTGTTCAACCGGCCCGGCTTCGAGATCGTCGGCCACTACACTTACGCCATCTGCGGCGACGGCGACCTGGAGGAAGGCGCCTCGCATGAGGCGGCTTCTTTGGCGGGACACCTGGGCCTGGGCAGGCTCATCTATTTCTATGACGACAACCACATCAGCATCGAGGGCGATACCAGCCTGGCCTACTCCGATGATGTGGCCAGGCGCTTCGAGGGCTACCACTGGCATGTCCAGAACCTGGGGGAGCGTGCCAACGACCTCGAGGCGATGAGTAAGGCCATCGCCCTGGCCAAGGCCGAGAAGGAACGGCCATCGCTGATCATCGTGCGCTCCCACATCGGCTACGGCTCGCCGCACCGACAGGACACGAAAGAAGCGCACGGCGAGCCGCTCGGCGAGGAAGAGGTGCGCCTCACCAAACGGGCCTATGGTTGGCCAGAGGATGCCCAGTTCTTCGTCCCGGAGCGGGCTCTGCAGCACATGCGCCAGGCCGTGGAGCGCGGGCGCCGGCTGGAGGAGGAGTGGAACGCACTGTTCGCCGCCTACAGGAAGGCCTACCCCGAACTGGCGGCGCAACTGGAGGCGGCCCTGAAAGGTGACCTCCCTGAGGGCTGGGATGGCGACATCCCGACGTTCAAACCTGAGGATGGTCCGATCGCCACGCGCAGCGCCGCCGGCAAGATCGAGAACGCCATCGCCAAGCGCGTGCCCTGGCTTATCGGCGGTAGCGCCGACCTCTCGCCCTCGACGCGCACCCTTATCGCCGGCTCGGGTTACATGAGCCGGGGCCAGTACGGCAACCGCAATATCGCCTGGGGCGTGCGCGAGCACAACATGTGTGCCGCCGCCTCTGGGCTGGCTCTCCATGGTGGGCTGCGGCCGTTCGCAGCCACTTTCTTCGTCTTCACGGACTACGCCCGCCCGGCCATCCGCCTGGCCGCCATGGGCAAGTTGCCCGTGATCTACATCATGACCCATGATTCGATCGGCCTGGGCGAGGATGGGCCGACGCATCAGCCCATCGAGCACCTGGCCTCTTTGCGGGCAATGCCGGGAATGTGCCTGATCCGCCCGGCCGACGCGAACGAGACGGCCTGGGCCTGGCGCGCGGCAATGCTGCGGCAGGACGGCCCGACTATGCTCGTGCTCTCGCGCCAGAACCTGCCGGTGCTCGATCAGGCCAAAGTGGCGAGCGCCGAAGGTGTGTTGCGCGGCGCCTATGTGCTCGCTAAGGAGAAGGGCACCCGGCCGGATGTCATTCTCATGGCGAGCGGCAGCGAAGTGCATCTTGCCCTCGCAGCGCAGGCGAAGCTGGCGGAGGCAGGGGTGGATGCGCGCGTGGTGAGCATGCCGAGCTGGGAGCTGTTCGAGCAGCAGCCCCAGGAGTACCGCGACGAGGTGCTGCCGCCCGCGGTGAGGGCGCGGCTGGCGGTGGAGGCGGCATCGCCCTTCGGCTGGGAACGCTGGGTCGGCGACAGCGGTGACGTGCTCGGCATCAATCAGTTCGGTGCGAGCGCCCCGGCGGCGGTGGTCTTCGAGCGTTATGGTTTCACGGTTGATAACGTGGTCGAGCGGGCTATGAAGCTGGTGCGAAGCTAGGTCCAGAGGGAATCGGTATTCATGGCGGGCCTCGCTGGCTTCGTTCGGTCGACGTTTAGCTTCGCGGTCTGAAGCTGTTTTGCGTCTGAGGAGGCGTGGTCTATGGCGGAGAATCCACTGCTGAAGTTGCGCGGGTACGGCCAGAGTATCTGGCTGGATTTCATCCAGAGGGGCATCCTGGTCTCGGGGGAGCTGCAACGGCTGATAGACGAGGACGGTCTGGGAGGCGAGACGTCCAACCCCGCCATCTTCGACAAGGCCATCGCCGGCAGCCACGACTACTACGAGGCGATCACGGCCCTGGCACGGCAGGGAAAGAGCGCCCTGGAGATCTACGAGACGCTGGCGATCGAGGACGTGCAACGGGCAGCTGACATCTTCCGCCCGCTCTTTGAGCGCACTGGCGGCAACGATAGCAACGACGGTTTCATCAGCCTCGAGGTATCGCCCTACCTGGCCTACGACACTGCCGGCACAATTGCCGAGGCGAGGCGCTTCTGGCAGGCCGTCAGCCGCCCGAACCTGTTCATCAAGATTCCGGCCACCAAAGAGGGGCTCGACGCCATCCGCCAGGCGATCAGCGAAGGGATCAATGTCAACGTCACTCTGCTTTTCGGGCTGGAACGCTACCGCCAGGTAGCTGAGGCCTATATCGCTGGCCTGGAGGAGCGGGCCCGGCGGGGGCAGCCGCTCAAAGGCATCTTCTCCGTCGCCAGTTTCTTCCTCAGCCGTATTGATGTGCTGGTGGACCCCATGCTGGAGCAGGCGGCAAAGGGCGCGGGCGCGCCGGAGGAGGCGGAGCGCCTGGGGAGGCTGGCCAGGCTGGCACGCGGCCGCGTCGCCATCGCCAGCGCCAAGCTCGCCTACCAGATCTACAAGGAAGTCTTCTCCAGCGAGCGCTTCCGCGTTCTGGCGGCTAAGGGAGCCAACCGGCAGCACTTGCTTTGGGCCAGCACTGGCACCAAGAACCCCGAGTACAGCGATGTGATGTATGTCGAGGAGTTGATCGGCCCGCAGACGGTGAACACACTGCCCCTGGAGACGATCAACGCCTACCGGGACCACGGAAAGCCGGCCCCTCGGCTGGAGACTGGGCTGGACGAGGCGCGCGCGGTGTTGCAGGCCCTGGCCGACCTGGGGATTGATCTTGACAAGGTGACGCAGCAACTCGAGGACGAAGGGGTCCTGAAGTTCCAGCAGTCGCTCGACAAGCTGCTCGCCACTCTAGAGAAGAAGCGGGCTGCGGCGGCCCAGCCGGTGGCGCGGGTGCACGCCGACGTCGGCGCTCTCATGGAGCGGGTGGAGCAGCGCCTGGCCAGGATGGACGAGGAGCATTTCGGGGCCCGGCTCTGGCGCAAAGACGCCACGCTCTGGTCAAGCAATCCTGCGGTCCAGAAGCAGATCGGCAACTCCCTCGGCTGGCTCACCGTCGCTGGTGCGATGCGTGAGCGTGTGCAGGAATTGCAGCGCTTCGCTGCCGAGGTACGCCGGGCCGGCTTCCGGCATGTGCTCGATATGGGCATGGGCGGCAGCACCCTGGCGCCGCTCATGTTCGCGACGACGTTTGCTCCCCAGGGCGACGGCTTGCCCGTCAGCGTGCTCGATACAACCGACCCGGTGACCATACGCCGCATCGAGCGGCAGCTACCGCTTGCGGAGACGCTCTTCATCGTCGCCAGCAAGTCCGGCACGACGGCTGAGCCCCTGGCCTTCCAGGATTACTTCTATGCCCGGCTGCAGGCGATCAAGGGAGAGAAAGCCGGCGAGAACTTCGTCACCATCACCGATCCTGGCAGCCTCCAGGTGAAGATGGCGCGGGAGTTGGGCTTCCGGCACATATTCACCAACTTCGCTGACATCGGCGGCCGCTACTCCGCCCTCTCATACTTCGGGCTGGTGCCGGCGGCGCTTATGGGCCTGGACATCAACAGGCTGTTGGAGGGAGCGCTT
>DAOTVV010000063.1:0-6143 GCA_034436255.1 Anaerolineae bacterium | reverse complement strand
TCGCGTAGAGCGTTGCTGGGTTCCTTGCGCGCTGCGTAGCCGGCCAGGTAGTAGCCCACCGGCGGCGTGATGTCCACTGTACTCACTGCGGCGAGCAACCGCCTCGACCCAGATGCTGGGGTGGTGGCCTCTCCCCTATCTGTTGCAGCCATCATATGCCTCCGTATGCCAGCACAGGCCCATAGTGGGCGGGGTGCACACTCGGGCCTTTGTGGCGGCTGCATGCTAGGCCACCGGCACCCATTTGCCAAGCCCCATTCGCGGTCATGGCTAGATCTGGGTCGGCCGGCTGACGGTAAGTGGTGCTGCTGACAGCCGGGTCGGGCGGGTATATACTGGGTTTCGGAAGCGCACGTGGTTTTCCGCCCAGGGGGAAGAAGATGTGCCCTGTTCGCCTCGCCCGTGTTTTCGACGCAGCGGCCCAAGTAGTCCTGTTCCAGGGGGACTGCGTGAGCCTGCTCCCCAACATTCCTGATCGGTTCGTCAAGCTGGTTGTCACGTCGCCGCCCTATAACCTGGGCAAGCCCTATGAGAGCCGCCTGGACATGGATGCCTACCTCGACCAGCAGCGGCGAGTCATAGAAGAGTGCGTGCGCGTGCTTGATGACCGTGGCAGTATCTGCTGGCAAGTGGGCAACTACGTAGACAACGGAGAGATCATCCCGCTTGACCTGGTGCTGTACCCGATTTTCGCCTCGTTCAATCTGCACTTGCGCAACCGCATCGTCTGGCACTTCGGCCATGGGCTGCACGCCTCCAAACGCTTCTCTGGTCGGTACGAGGTCATCCTCTGGTTCACTAAAGGCAACGACTACACCTTCAACCTGGATGCGGTGCGGGTGCCGCAGAAATACCCCAACAAGAGGTACTTCAAAGGGCCTCGCCGAGGGGAGCTATCGGGGAATCCGCTGGGCAAGAACCCGACCGACGTCTGGGAAATACCGAATGTGAAGGCGAATCACGTAGAGAAGACCATCCACCCGTGCCAGTTTCCCGTCGAGCTTGTGGAACGCCTGGTCTTGTCGCTGACCGACGAAGGCGACTGGGTACTTGACCCCTTCATGGGAGTAGGCACGACGGCCATCGCCGCACTGATGCACCGGCGGCGTGCCATCGGCGCTGAGATCATGCCCGAGTACGTTCGTATATCCGAGGAGCGGATTCGCCAGGCCGAGCGCGGCCAGCTGCGTGTGCGGCCGATGGAGAGGGCCGTCTATGACCCTGATGCCCCAGGCTCCACTCTGCCACCGCGGATCGTCAGCCTGGGCCGGCCGGCTGAGCAGCCGGCGCTCTTCGAGGAATGCGCTGACTATGCAGGGCAGGGTGATTCCGATTGAGAGTCGTATACGAGTATTCGCACCTGGGTGGGTCAGAGATACTGCAGGCGCGCTTCCCGGATTGCGAACGGGAGATATACGAGGTCATTGCCGGTGTCCAGGCCAGGAGAACGAAAGTCAGCCGCGAAAAGACCATGCCGGGACGCAGCCTGTACTCACCACAGGACATGAACGAACAGTTCCACGAGGCGTTCGCTGCGCGCGGCTACCGCGAGCTGCGCGACACGTATACCATCGCGATACCCGGTTCGGCTGTCACCGTAGCGGGCGCTTACAAACAGATTGACTTCGTAAAGGGCAGAGTGCTCGTCGAGGTCCAATTCGGCAAGTACGCCTTCATGTTCTACGACATGGCCAAGTTCCAGTACTTCTTTGGAGAGAACAAGGCGGATGTCGGCGTGGAGATCGTTCCCTGTCACGCCCTGCACCGTGAGATGTCCACCGGTGTGGCATTCGGGGAGCAACTCGTGCACGACATCGAGCGTCTGCGCCGCCAGTTCCCGCCTGCCCCTGTGAAGATCATGCTGATAGATGCCGAGCCGGAGGTAGCGACGATCTAGCCAGCTCGGCAATGCTCTCGACATCTGATTGTCAGCCTGTTAGAATTGCGCTTGCGGCCGGTTTCGCCCACTGACAGCGCCCGCTCCTGTAAGCTGTTCGTCAGGCCTTGCCCGTCTCCAGCCGCTGTATCCGTGGCTCTTGTGCCCTACAGCCCTGTCCCCGCACGCCATTTATGGTGTGGCCCTCGGCAGACCGAAGACCGGGGCTGAGGCTGCCCGCCGCTGACGGCATCCAGGATTGGGATACCGATGAAGATACCCCTCCGGCAGTACCTTGACCTGCTCTCAGGCTATCTGAAGCCCCAATGGCGACGGGCCGCGCTGCTCGCCGTGCTGCTTTTCGCCAGCATCGCCGCCCAGCTGATCAACCCACAGATCATGCGCTTTTTCATCGATACCGCTACAGCCAAGGGGCCGCTCAGCGATCTACGGAATGCTGCCCTCATCTTCATCGGCGTCGCCCTTCTCCAGCAGCTGGTGTCCGTCGCCGCGACCTACACCAGTGAGAACGTCGGCTGGACGGCCACCAACGCCCTGCGCGCCGACATCGCTCGCCACTGCCTGAACCTGGACGCTGCTTTCCACAACAAGCATACGCCCGGCGAGATGATCGAGCGCCTGGAGGGCGATGTCACCGCTCTATCCAACTTCTTCTCGCAATTCGTCGTG
Source organism: Anaerolineae bacterium (assembly GCA_034436255.1). Classification (GTDB taxonomy): domain Bacteria; phylum Chloroflexota; class Anaerolineae; order DRVO01; family DRVO01; genus DAOTVV01. The sequence goes on along the minus strand of DAOTVV010000063.1, from coordinate 3,577 downwards.
CAAGTGCTTGGCAACGCTGTGCTCATGCTGGGCGTGCTGGCGCTGCTTTTCCGTGAGGACTGGCGCATCGGCCTGGCCCTCGGCGGCTTCGCTCTGATCACGCTTCTGGCGATGGGCGGCCTGCGCAACATCGCCGTCAAGCACTGGACGGCCTCGCGCGAAGCTTTCGCCAACTTCTTCAGCTTCCTTGAGGAACGCCTCGCGGGCACGGAGGACATTCGCTCTTGCGGCGCCAAGCCATATGTCATGCGCCGCTTCTTCGAGCTGCAGCGCGAAATGCTGCGCCGGGACCGCAAAGCCAACCTGATGATGAACATCATGATCAACCTCACGGAGTTTCTCTATGCCGTTGGCAACGCCGCTGCCTTCACCGCCGGGGCATGGGTGTACAGCCGCGGGCTGATCAGCGTTGGGACGGTATTCCTCGTTTTCAGTTATGCCAACCTGCTCATCTTCCCCATCCAGCGCATCACGCGTCAACTGCAGGACCTGCAGAAGGCGGGGGCTGGGATAGCACGCATCCAGGACTTGATGCGCGAGCAACCCAAGATCACCGACGGCCGAGGCGGCGTCCCCCAGGGCTCTGGCCCCCTCTCGGTCGCCTTCGAGAAAGTGAGCTTCAGTTACGACGACCAGGGCGTGGTCTTCAGCGACCTGAGCTTCGAGCTGGGTGCGGGCGCGGTCCTCGGCCTTCTGGGCCGGACGGGGAGCGGCAAGACGACGATCAGCCGCCTGCTTTTCCGCCTCTATGAGCCCCAGCAGGGTGTCATCCGCCTGGGCGGCATAGACATCCGCGAGCAGCGCCTGAGCGAGCTGCGCCAGCGGGTCGGCATGGTGACGCAGAGCGTGCAACTCTTCAATGCCACCGTGCGCGAGAACCTCACCTTCTTCGACCCGACGATCTCGGACAGCACCATCATGTCGGTCATTGACGAGCTGGGGCTGCGCTCCTGGTTCGCTACCCTGCCCAAGGGGCTCGAGAGCGAGATCGAATCCGGCGGTGCCGGGCTTTCGGCGGGCGAGGCACAGTTGCTGGCCTTCACGCGCATCTTCCTGCGCAACCCTGGCCTGGTCATCCTGGACGAGGCATCGTCCAGGCTCGACCTGGCCACGGAGCAGTTGATCGAGCGTGCCGTTGACAGGTTGCTGCGCGACCGAACTGGCATCGTCATTGCCCACCGTTTGGCGACGGTGCAGCGGGCGGACGTGATCATGATCATCGAGGACGGCCGCATTCTTGAGTATGGGCCGCGGCAGGCCCTGCTGCAGGACCCGGGCTCGCGCTTTTCGCAGCTGATGCAGACCGGCCTGGAGGAGATGCTGGTATGAGCGAGGCGGCACTAGATCTCGGAAGCGCGTCCCGCTACAAGGGTCTCAAGCCTCAGGCCACCTGGCGCTACGTCTGGAGCCTGCTCAAGTTTCGGCCCCGGTACTACACGCTCATGATCGTACTGCGCATCTTCATTTTCGGCGTTGGCGGTCAACTCGTGGGCCTGATTACGCGCACATTCTTCAACGAGTTGACAAGCAAAGCGCCGCTCCGCTTCGGCCCCGCGGCCCTGGCCGCCATGCTCGTCGCCGTCGCCCTAGTGCGCGCTGGTGTCATCTTCACCGATATCGCCCTGGACGTGCACTGGTGGTTCAGCTCAAGTGCTTTGCTGCGCAAGAACCTGTTCGAGCGCCTGCTCGACCTCCCCGGGGCGCGCTCCCTGCCCTACTCGCCTGGCGAGGCCATCAGCCGCTTCCGGGGCGATGTCGAGGAGACGGTCAATTTCCTGGACCAGGTCGCTTTCATCCCGGGCTACCTCGCTTTCGCCATCGTCGCCTTTGTGGTGATGCTGCGCATCAATGCCCGCATCACGGCGATCGTTTTCTTGCCCATGCTGGTAGTGCTGGTCGTCTCGAACCTGGCAGTGAGCGCTCTGCAGAGGTATCACCGGGCAAACCGCAAGGCCGCCGGAGCCGTGAGTGGCTTCATCGGCGAGATGTTCGGCTCGGTGCAGGCCATCAAGGTGGCGACCTCCGAGGAGCGCATGATCGAGCATTTCGCGCTCCTTAATGAGAAGCGCCGGGTGGCGGCGCTCAAGGACCGCCTCTTCCACGAACTCCTGCACGCCGTGTTCTGGAACGCGGTGAACCTGGGCACAGGCCTGATCCTCATGCTGGCTGGCCAGGCGATGCGTGCCGGCACTTTCAGCGTTGGGGATTTCGCCCTATTCACCTACTACGTGGCCTGGGTGACGGAACTGATAGGCATGGCCGGCGTCCTCATCGCTGATTACAAACAGATGGCCGTCGCCTTCGAGCGCCAGGAGGAGTTGATGCAGGGTGCCCCGGCCGGATCGCTCGTCAAGCACGGGCCGGTGTACATGAGCGGCAAGCTGCCGGACTTGCCGCGGCTGGCCAAGGGCAGCGAACACCGCCTGGAGAGGTTGAGCGTGCGCGGCCTCAGCTATCACTATCCGGGCGCCGACCGTGGCATTCAAGACATTTCCTTCGACCTGGAGCGCGGTTCGTTCACAGTCATAACGGGCCGCATCGGCAGCGGCAAGACGACGCTGCTGCGCGTGTTGCTGGGCCTGCTGCCCAGGGACGCGGGCGAGGTGTTCTGGAACGGCGAGCCCATCTCCGACCCTGGCAGCTTCCTGGTGCCACCGCGCTGTGCCTACACGCCGCAATCACCACGCCTCTTCAGCGAGAGCCTGCAGGATAATATCCTCATGGGCCTACCGCCTGAGCACTACGACGTGGCCGAGGCCATTCGCGAGGCGGTCATGGAGGAGGATTTGGAGCAAATGAAGGACGGCCTGAGGACCCTGGTCGGGCCCAAAGGGATGCGCCTCTCCGGAGGGCAGCAGCAGCGCTGCGCCGCGGCGCGCATGTTCGTGCGCAACGCCGAACTGCTCGTCTTCGATGATCTGTCGAGCGCCCTGGACGTGGAGACAGAGAGACAGTTGTGGGAACGGCTGTTTGCACGGCAGGACGCCACTTGCCTGGTGGTCTCGCACCGGCGGGTGGCCCTGCGCCGCGCCGACCAGGTGATCGTCCTCAAAGATGGGCGGGTGGAGGCGAAAGGCTCGCTGGATGAGTTGCTCTATTCCTGTGAGGAGATGCAGCGCCTCTGGCGTGGCGATCTCGATAACGCAAATGGCGGTTAGGCCAGGAGCGTCTATCTGTGCGCCCTGGCGCTGGTGTCGGTAAGGGAACGCCGATGAACGCCGATAGGCGTGGATGAACGCTGGTTAGAAGGGCATATTCTCTCTGCCTATCGGCGTGAATCTGCGTGCATCAGCGTTCATCTGTGTGCCCTTACCAACAAGCGCGTGTGCTATGCTATACTGTCGCATTTGCGGGCGCTGACGCCGGCAGCTGACACGGGTGCGGCAGCCAAGGGAGGAGTGATGAGCCAGGGAACGGTACTGATCGCCTATGCGAGCAAGTATGGGGCTACGGCGGGCATCGCCGAGGCGCTGCAGGCCTGAACCGTCGCAGCAGGCCTGCAGGCGCTACGTTTGGGGCAAGCTGCGATCGCGTACGGCATGACGGGAGCGGCATATGGCCGGTTGTGCTATCGAGA
>DAOTVV010000062.1:0-4516 GCA_034436255.1 Anaerolineae bacterium | reverse complement strand
GCTTTTGTTGCCTTTATCCTGGCAATGCTGGCGGTGGACCTGGGCGTCTTCCAGCGGAATGCGCATGCGGTGTCCATGAAGGAGGCGGCCGTTTGGTCCGGTGTCTGGATCGGCCTGTCATTCATCTTCGCCGGAGTGGTCTACTTCTGGCAGGGCAGCCAGCTTGCCCTCGAATTCCTGGCCGGCTACCTGATCGAGAAGGCCCTGAGTGTGGACAACCTCTTCGTCTTTCTACTTCTGTTTGGCATCTTCGCCGTCCCACGGGCCTACCAGCATCGAGTATTGTTCTGGGGTGTAGTCGGGGCCTTGATCACGCGCGGCCTTTTCATACTTGTCGGTTCGGCGCTGATGGCCCGTTTTCATTGGATCATCTACGTATTCGGGGCATTCCTGGTGTATACGGCAGTGAAGTTGGCTTTGGGCAAGGACACCGAGGTCCATCCCCAGAACAACCCTGTATTGCGCATCGCGCGCCGCTATCTGCCCGTCACCGAGGGGTATGAGAAGGAGCATTTCTTCGTTCGTCGGGCGGGTAAGCTATGGGCTACTCCGTTACTCCTGGTGCTTTTGGTTGTCGAGAGCACTGATATCGTGTTCGCGACCGATTCCATTCCCGCCGTCTTTGCGGTATCCAGCCATCCATTCATCGTGTTCACTTCAAACGTTTTCGCTATCCTGGGGCTTCGCGCTTTGTACTTTCTGTTAGCAGGCGCGATCGAGCAGTTCCACTACCTGAAGCCGGCGCTTTCGCTGATACTGGGTTTCGTGGGCGTGAAGATGCTCATAAGCGAATTCTGGAAGATCCCCATTGGCGTTTCACTCGCTGTAATTGCCGGGTTGCTGACAGTGGCCATTGTCGCCTCTTTGCTGCGGGCGCGACGCCTTAGCCGGGTCGAGACGGCTGCTGACACGGGCACGAGAGCTTAGCTTATGGGGCTCCTGGAGACGCTGCTCATCGCCATTGGCCTGGCGATGGATGCCTTCGCCGTCTCACTCGGAATCGGCACCAGCGGGAGGGCCAGCACGGCTGGGGCAAAGTCGCGTCTGGCCCTCGGGTTCGGCTTCTTCCAGTTCGCGATGCCTCTAGCGGGCTGGCTGGCCGGGTCGCGCATCGCCGCGCTGATTAGCGGCTTTGATCACTGGGTGGCATTCGGCCTTCTGGGCTTTGTCGGTGGGCGCATGCTTTGGTCGAGCTGCCAGACGGAGGTCGAGACCCATGCCGGCGACCCATCGCGCGGGCGTGTCTGGCTCATACTCTGCCTTGCCACCAGCATTGACGCTCTGGCAGTGGGGCTTAGCCTGGCGATGCTTCACAGCAGCGTCCTGCAGCCGGCAGCGATCATCGGGGTGGTGACCGCCGGCATATCGCTGATCGGCTTGCTTCTCGGTGCACGGCTGGGCGCATTGATTGGCAAGCGAGCTGAGGCGGTCGGCGGACTGGTGTTGGTAGGGATTGGGCTGCGTATCCTGCTCGGCCATCTGCTTTCTTGAGGCGTTGCCTGGCGCTACACGAAGTCGCGTGTGCTGGGGCACTCGCCTTTTCAGGCCTGTTGGTGAGCTTCGCGCTTGAGCATATTGCAGCAGAGGCGGACGACATCGCGCACCCGGCTGGGGAGGCCGAGCTGAGCCAACTCGGCTGCCACGCCACGTTCGTAGGCCTCGTAGCGGCGTAGCAAATCCAGGAGTTCGGAGGCATCGAAACCACATTCGATCAGGTATCGCAGCGTGTGAGAGGTTGGCGCGTCGCCAGCTTCGCGCAAGGCGAAATAGAGCCTTGCGTCTTCATCCCGACGGAAATGCCAGTACCTGAGGGCCAGCCCAGGCCCCGGTTGCCGAGCTTGTGGATAGAGCAGCAGGCAGGCGCACAGGCACTGCTCGGCGGCGAGGAGCGGATCCGGCGCCAGTTGACTGAGGGTCTCGTCCAGGCTTTCGCGGCTGGGATCAGAGGTAGCCAAGGCTATGTTGCTCCTTGCCAGTGCGCCCCTGCCACCATGAGCAGAAACTGCACAGCATTCTGGACGATCTCGGTTGCCCTGGGCGTCCGGCCAGCCAATTGCTCGTCGCTGGCCAGGGCAGCTTCGAACTGCCCGTAGACCTCCAGCGCCTCGTTCAGCAGGTCGCCGCATCCGGTTCGGCCAGCAAGCTGTACTGTGCGCGAGATGGTGGTGTCCTCGCCGATGCCGGTGAGCAGTGCGAAGAGGCCACCGATGGGCTCATTCAGGAAGTCGCGGTTCTTTAGCCCCTCACGCAGCGGAATCTTGCGCAGGTGGGGATATCTCGCCAGGCAGCCGCAGAGGCAGAGTTCTACCGGACGGACGTCCTCAGGTCCGAGAAACGATAGTTGGTACAGGTGCTGAGTCAGCGCCAAACTCATAGCCACCTCGCCATCTCCCTGCTTAATATATCATCGGCAACAAGACCTTCGAGCTTTAGGGTGCAAGCCATTTCAGGGACTCGCTTGGACCTGCGTGAGGAGCCTAACGAGGCGGCTGCACCTTCTGCCGAGTGCGGTGCACGGTGACCAGAAGGAGCAAGCCAGGGCAGTAGCTGCGTCGCCCATGAGCTCAGTTGACGGCGTTGGATACCTCGCTTAGTCTCTCCCAAGAGCATGGGCGAGGGACAGAAACGATGACTGAGAGGGCTCAGGGCCGCGTTGGTAGCACGGTCGCCCCTGATTCAGTGCGTGCCAAGGTCGCCATCATCACTGGTGCCTCCAGCGGCATCGGCAAGGCCACCGCTCTTGCGCTGGCAGGTCAGGGCTACGACCTGGCCCTGGCTGGCCGAAACCTGGCGGCGCTGGAGGAGGTTGGACGGGCGATCATTGAGCGTGGGCGTCAAACCCTCGTTGTGCCAACCGATGTCACTGACCGCGAGCAGGTCCAGCGGCTCGTGGATCAGACGCTGGCGCGCTGGGGAAGGGTGGATGTCCTCGTCGCCAGTGCCGGCATCTACGTGCGCGGTCCGTTCACGAGCCTGACCCCGGCCGAGTTCGAACGCTCGCTGGCCACGAACTTCTACGGCGCATTGTACGCGGTGCAGGCGGTGTTGCCGGCCATGCTTTCGCAGCACGAGGGGCACATCGTGCTCGTCAGCTCGATGGACGGCAAGAAGGGCCTGGTCCTGGATGCTCCCTATGTCGCTGCCAAATTCGCCCTGGCTGGCGTCGGAGAAGTGCTGCGCCAGGAACTGCATGGGACGGGGGTATTCGTCACCACGGTGTTCCCTGCCCGGGTAGACACCCCGATGATCGCTGACCTGCAAGTGCCAGCTCTTTCGGCCAAAGTCTCCTCCGAGGTAGTGGCGAGAGCCATAGCGCGAGGAATCCAGCGGCGTCAGCCAGAGGTCATCGTACCCTTCCGGGCGAGACTACTCTGGTATGTCAACACGCTATCGCCCAGGTTGGGCGACTGGGTGGCGCGCAAACTTCGCCTGGAGGGCAGGTACGACCATTAGTGCCCTCTTGGCTCAGGGCGGACTCCGGTGAGTGCACTAGAGGCAGGCTTTCGGCTGATCAGCCCGCAGGGGCCGAAGGGTGGACAGTATGGCCGGGCTCATGGTTCTGGGGAGGATAGGTAGTGCCAATGAAGATTGCCGGTATTGTAGGTAGTGCCCACAAGCATGGGATGACGGCACAACTGATGCGGCAGGCGCTGGCCGGAGCAGCGGCAGCAGGAGCACAGACGATGCTCATGTTCCTGGCGGACGAGGATATGAGTCCGTGTATTGGCTGCGGCGGCAACTGCTGGGACACCCTGGAGTGTGTCCATGACCCGGCCTCTGCTGCCCGGAACGCCAGTCTGCAGGATGTGGACGGCCTGGTGATGGCTGTGCCCGTGTACTGCTGGCAGATGAACAGCCTGACGCACCTGTTCATTGACAAGATGCGCTGGAACACAGGTTCGGTGCTCGAACCGAAGAACACGCGTGCCGCTTTCGGCATCGCCTGCGCCGGTGGAAGCGGCACCGGGTGCGTGCTCGCTCTGCAAGCTCTCTATCGCTACTTCTATAACTGGGCTTTCCATGGCATCAAGCCTCTGCCGGTGACACGCTTCAACTTCGCCCAGGCACTGGAGGAAGCTTATGCCGGGGGCCAGGAGCTGGTGGCGGCTTTACGACGAGGCCTGCAGCCCTTCCCCAGCCTCGGTGCGGCCATGGCCGACCTGGAGAGCCTTCCTTACATGATGGCTGGGCCCCTGGACGAACTGCGCCTGATTGTGAAGCAGCTGCAGCAGGGTCTGGCGGGGTCGTCCAGCGCGTTAGTTCAGCGGTTGTTCGCCGAGGCACGGGCGGCCGAGGAGGATTGGGCCAGGGGCGACCGGCAGTCGGCGGCAGCACGCCTCAGCCTGGCCTACGCCGCCGGGAGCGAGGCCTGGGACGAGCAGGAGCGAGCTGGAACAGCGCGATAGTGCTCGGCTTAGAGCTTCCCTAAAGCAGCGAACCCGGCAAGCGCGCGGCTTGCGATCGTGCCCGGTCCTTCGCCGCTGCCGGCCCAACAGGCAAGCCCCTTGATGCGACT
>DAOTVV010000061.1:0-11788 GCA_034436255.1 Anaerolineae bacterium | reverse complement strand
TTGGCGCTACTCAGCGCCCTCGCGGTGGCGATGGCTTTGCGGCCGCGGCGCAACCCGGTCGCCGAGCGCCTTACGGCTCAGGCGCAGGTGCAGGCCGTGGCCGAAGAAGAACTCAGCCGCTCCTTCTGGGATAGGGCCATCTCGCCCTTCCTGCATGGGTTCCTGAGGCTTCTGGGCCGGTTATCGCCGCGCGGTAACCTGGAGGCCCTGCGCCACACGCTGCTTCTGGCCGGCAACCCGGGTAACCTCAGCGTGCTCGACCTCATGGGCCTGAAGCTGCTTCTGGCCGCACTGGGCCTCTTCCTGGCCTTTCTCGTCACCAGCCGCAGCCCCCATCTCTCCCTGATCAACCTGGCCGAGATCGTGCTCGCCGGCCTCGTCGGCTACCTGTTGCCCAACTTCTGGCTGAGCCGCCGCATCAAGTCCCGCCAGCACCTGATCTCGCGCGCCCTGCCCGACGTGCTCGACTTGCTCACCGTCTGCGTCGAGTCCGGCCTCGGGCTGGAAGCGGCGATGCTGCGCGTCGGCGAGCGCTGGGATAACGTACTGACGCGGGAGTTGGGCCGCACCGTGCGCGAGATGCGCATGGGCATCTCCCGCCCTGAATCCCTGCGCCACCTGGTGCAACGGACGGAAGTGCCGGAGTTGTCGGCCTTCGTGGCCGTGGTCATCCAGGCGGAGCAACTCGGCGTGAGCATCGCCCAGGTCCTGCGCACCCAGAGCGACCAGATGCGCGTGATCCGCTGGCAGAAGGCGCAGGAGCGGGCCCGTTCCGCTCCTTTCAAGATGGTGTTCGTGCTTGTGCTCTGCACCTTCCCATCGCTGTTCATCGTTATCCTGGGCCCGGCCATCCCCCGGCTGCAACAGATGCTCTACCAGATGGCGCATTAGTTGCAGCAAATGAAAGCAGAGTTAGCGAGAGGAGAGCAGTCTTGACGGCATCCAGCACCAACAGCAAGGCGTGGCAGCAGGACCCGCTTTACTATGAGGGCCTGAACGCCTCGCAGCTGGGTCATTGGAACGAAGCGGAGCAGGCCTACACCAGGCTCCTGGAGCAATACAGCGGCGATGCCGAGGCGGCGACCGCGATCGGCCAACTGCTGGAGCAGGTGCGCCTGCGCCTATCGCTGGATCAGGCTCAGGGCGCCAAGGTCCAGAGGGCCAGACGGCGCCTGCCGCTGCGGCGCATCTCCCTCTGGGCAGCGCTGGCTGCCTGCCTGGTCGTTCTTGGCTACCTCATATGGGCGAACGCCAGCGCCAGTTCCCAGCCAGCGCCCGTGGCCACGCCTGACGCCAACGCCACCGTGACCGCCGAGCGCGGCAACCTCCTGCAGCAGGCGCAGGCGCAGCTTGCCGCCGGCCAGTACACGCAGGCGATCGCCACTTTGCAGGACCTGCTCGCCCGTTTCCCCTACGACGAGGAGATCAAGGCGCTGCTGAAGAAGGCCAATGAGCGCTGGCAACTCGCCGTCACCTACCAGCAAGCCACAAGCCTTATAGCCAAGCAGGATTGGGCCGGCGCCATCCCGCTCCTCGAGGACATCGAGCGCCGCCAGCCCGGTTACCGCGATGTGGACTCCCTGCTCGCTCAGGCCAGGCAGTCGGTGACGGCCGAGTCGTCCTGGCAGCAGGCGGAGGCCGCCTTCTCGGCCGGGGACTGGGCAACGGCCGCCCAGCGCTTCGAAGCCATCGCCCAAGCATACCCCGACTATCGCAAGGCGGACTTGGCCGAGAGGCTCTATCACTGCTACTTCAGCCTTGGCGTCACGAGCATCGAAGGCGCCAAGGGCGACCCGGCAGCCGTACGCGCCGGGATGGACTGGTTCGCCAAGGCCCTGGTGCAGCGGCCCGGCGATAGCAAGGCCGCGGCCGAGCGCAGGCTGGCGCAGTTGTTCCTCGCCGCCAACGATGCCGCCAATGCCAAACACCTGGACGAGGAGATCGGTTACCTGCAGGCGCTTTACGACGCCCGCTTCAACTACATGGACGGCACCGTTGCCCCGATGCTCTACGACGCCTACATGGCCAGGGCAGCCGCTTTCGAGGCCGCCGGCAAGCCCATGGAAGCGATCAACGACTACGCAGCGGCCGAGCGCCTCACGGGACCGGACGTCTCGGCAGCCAGCGCCAAGCGGCTGGAGTTGACCCTGGCGCTCACACCCACGCCAACGCCGACGGCGCCCCCGACGCCAACGCCATTCCAGTGGAGCCCGGCGCTCATACCTACTCCTACGCCCGAGCCGACGCCGCAGCCGCTCGCCACCTATAAGGGCCAGATCGCCTTCTGGACCGACCGCGAGGGCGTCGCCCAGCTTTACCTGATGAACCCGGACGGCAGCAACCAACGGCCAGCACCGCTCGCGCGTTGGGGGCGCACCGAGTATGACGAACTGCGCGCGAGAGAGGCGATCTCGCCCGATGGCCGCTGGCAGCTCTACACCGCCGCCGGCAACAACCGCGTCGCTCAGATCTGGGTGATGGATACGACCAAGGCAGCGGCCAACCGCCAGGTGACCAGGCTGGACAACATCTGCTACGACCCCGTGTGGTCCCCAGACGGCTACACCATTGCCTTCGTGTCGGAGCAGACGGGCGTGGACGACATCTGGACAGCTACGGTGGATGGGAAGCAAGTGCGCGACCTGACAAAGGGCACCTGGGAGTGGCACAAACACCCCTCCTGGTCCCCCGATGGCAGCAAGATCGTCTACTGGTCCAATGCCGTATCCGGCCACCAGCAGATCTGGATCATGAACCCGGACGGCACGGGCCAGACAATTCTGAGCAACAACGACTACAACGATTGGGACCCGATTTGGATCAAGTAGCCTTGGAAAGGGGTTAGAAATGGCGCTCTTCCGCAGGCAGGTGGCGGCACCAGAACAGCAGGTCGAGCCAAAAGGGGCGCTCGAACGCGACGCCGGCTTGGGCCAGGCTCAGTACTACTACTTGGATGAGCCCTACGTGAGCCTGAAAAACCGCGTGCAGAGCCAGCTCATCTCGCAGCAGTCCGGGAGGCGCGGCAAGGATCCGACCGAGTTGGACCCGGTGCAACTGCGCGAGGACATCCGCGTCCTCTTCGACGCCGCCGTCAGCGAGAGCGGACTGATCCTGAACCGGGCCCAGCGCGAACAACTGCTCGAACAGATCGCCGCCGAGATCCTGGGCTACGGGCCGATTGACGCCTTCCTGCACGACGACTCCATCACCGAAGTGATGGTGAACGGGGCGAAGCAGGTGTACGTGGAGCGCAAGGGCAAGCTGTACGAAACGGGCGTCACCTTTCAGGACGACGAGCACGTCATCCGCATCATCCAGCGGATCATCAGCCCCTTGGGCCGGCGCATTGACGAATCCTCCCCGATGGTGGACGCCCGCCTGCCGGATGGCTCGCGCGTCAACGCCGTCATCCCACCGCTGGCGATTGACGGGCCGACGCTGAACATTCGTCGCTTCGCGCGCATCCCCTACACAGCCCAGGACCTGATCCTCTTCGGCACCCTAACCGCCGACGTGGTGCAGTTCCTGGAGGCCTGCGTGAAGTCGCGCCTGAACATCATCATCTCCGGCGGTGCTGGCACGGGCAAGACGACGCTGCTGGGCGTCATCAGCGCTTTCCTGCCCGACAACGAGCGCATTATCACGATCGAGGACGCGGCGGAACTGCAGCTGCGCCAGCGGCACGTGGTGCGCCTGGAGGCGCGCCCACCCAACATCGAGGGCAAAGGCCAGGTGACGATCCGCCAGTTGGTGATCAATGCCTTGCGCATGCGGCCGGACCGCATAATCGTCGGCGAGGCGCGCGGTGGCGAGGCCCTGGACATGCTCCAGGCGATGAACACCGGCCACGACGGCTCAATGACGACCATCCACAGCAACAGCCCGCGGGACACCCTGCGCCGCATGGAGACAATGGTGCTCATGGCGGGGATGGACCTGCCCCTGAGGGCCATCCGGGAGCAGGTGGCTTCAGCGATCAACCTGGTGGTTCATCTCCAGCGCATGTCCGACGGCGTGCGCAGAGTGGTGCAGGTGACCGAGGTCACGGGAATGGAAGGTGACACGATCGTCATGCAGGACATCTTCACCTTCCAGCAAACTGGCCTGGAGAACGGCAGGGTGATCGGCAGGCTGGTGCCCACGGGCATAAGGCCGCGGTTCACGCCGCGCCTGGAGATGGCCGGCTTCAGCCTGCCGCCGGCGATGTTCGGCTACACCGGCCGCTAGGGGCGAGCCTTCCTGCTAGCCCACGATCGCGGCGATCCACAAGCCCTTGGCCATGAAGAAGAGACCGACGGCAGGCAGGACAAAGGTCACAAGCATGTTGCCGCTCATGACGCCGGCGATGGCGCCGAACAGCAGGATGAACAGGCCGCCACCGAAGAAGATCAGCCGGCTGAGCAGAGAAAGCAGGCGCATGCGCAGTCTCCTGCAGCAGTGTTTGTCGCTCAAGTACGTATCGGCAACTGGACAGCGCTTCTTTAGGCACTATCGGGCAGGACCGAGACAGGATCGCGTAAAGTTTGCGTAATCCTTTTGTCACTGCGCAGCGGCTGAAAAACCGGTGCCCCCGGCGGCTGTCCGCGCCTTCGCCGGCCGGGCGGCGCCGGCGTGCTCTCGCTCAGCCGCTCCTGGCGGCGACGGTCATCGCCTTGGCGGGCATCACCGTCCTCCTGGCCGGCTGCGACCTACCGATGCCACCCTCGTACCAGCCGACCAAGAGCCGCATCATCACCCCGCCCACGCGCACCCCTACCCCGGCCAGTACTGCCACGGCCACCGGCCGGGCAGTATCCACACCGGCAGCCACAGCCGTGCCCCAGCCCATCGTCTATGTGGTCGAGGCCGGTGATACGCTGAGCGGCATTGCCGGCCGCTTCGGCGTGACTACCGAGCAGATGCTCGCCGCCAACCATCTGGCCGACCCCAATCTGCTCGCCGTAGGCCAGGAACTGGTGATCCCAACGCAATCGCTCGCCTACGCCGTGACCACCGCCACCAGTAGCCTGAGCACGCCGTCCGTTGCCACTGCGACCAGGGCGCCCACACCGATAGCAACCGAGACCCTGCCAACATACACGCCGACCGCCACGCCTCTTGCGACGCCGACTATCGCCGACACAGCGACAGCTACGGCGACGCCCAGTGCGACGCCGACGGCGACCGCCAGCCTGACGCCGACACCCAGCCCCACAGCGACGGCTACGCTTACCAGCACGCCCTCACCATCGCCCAGCGCGACCTGGACGCCGACCGCGACGCTGACGCCACGCCCAAGCCCGACAGCGACCCGCACAAGCACGGCCACTGCCACCCGGACGCCTCTGCCAACGCCCAGCGCCACGCCTATGGCCACACCGACCCGGACTGCGACAACTACGCCGCCCCCGACGGCTACGGCCACTGCTACGCCCCCGCCAACAGCCACAACGACAGCGCAGCCAACAGCACCGCCAGGCATTTGCGCGCCCAGGTTCGCTGCGCTGCTTGCCGGCGCCAGTGTCGTCACCCTGCCCTCGGGCGCCCGGATGTTGCTGCCGCCTACCTGGCAGGCGAGCGAACTCACTGGCGTGAACGGGCCGCTCGTCTACTGCAATGACCCATCAATGGCTGCCGTGCTATACTTGGTGAGGCGACCGGCCGGCACCGCAGTAAGCGCCAGCCTGGACCAGGTGGACGTGTACCTGGCCGGCGACAACCCGAGCCGCATCGCCTACCTGGCCGACGAGAGCAGCAGCCTAGGTTGGGTCGTGTGGGATCAGACGGCGGCAGGTGGGACCCAGCACTACGTGCTCACCGGCTACGTGTCGGGTTCCTACATGGCGATCCTGACGACGAGCCCGGCCTTCTGCGCCCAACCTGCCGTCTTCAGCGCCGATGACGTGCAAGGGCTGCTCGTCTACCTGAGAGCCGCCCTTGACACCTACGCCCAATCGAAATGAGGGGCCGCATGCGAAGCCGGTGTTAGCCGGCCAGCGCCCGTGGCTAGGTTGCCCGAGCAAAGGAATACAGATGAACGCGGCTGGACGCAGATTCACGCCGATATTGCGAGACACTGGATGGGGAACCCCTTGCTAACCGGCGTTCACCCGTGCCTCTCGGCGTTCGTCCGTGTTCTCTTACCTACCCCTAGCTGGAGGAATGATGATTGACCGCGATCGCCGCACTCGCTTCGTCGAGCGCGCCCGCGCCTGGCTGGCCCAGGACCCCGTCGTGCTCGACCTGGAGACGACCGGCATCGGCCCTTGGGACCAGGCGGTGCAGGTTGGCGCGGTCGACACTCGCGGCAACGTCGTCTTCCACAGCCTCATCCGCCCGACGCGGCCCATCCCAGCCGATGCCATCGCTATCCATGGCATCACCAACGAGGCCGTGAGCCTCGCGCCCACGGGCATCGCTGTGCTCGAGGAGTTGCTGGCCGTGATTGCCGGCCGCCTGGTCTGCACCTACAACGCCGCCTTCGACCTGCGCCTGCTGAGGCAAACGGCGCGAGCCTGGGGCATGGTCCTGCCGGAGCTCCGGGTCGAGTGCATCATGCAGCTTTACTCGGAGTGGGCGGGCCAGTGGGACACGCGCCACGGTTCGCTGCGCTGGCACTCCCTGCGCAACGCCGCCAAGGATTGCCACCTGGGCGAATACCGCGCCCATGACGCCCTGGAGGACGCGCGCCTCGCCGCCAGGCTATTGCGCTACATCGCCGGCGAGCCGGACTGCAACACCCTCGCTGTTTGACTAACTGAACCGCTACTGCTATCGTTGGGAGGTGGCTGGACCCGAGGCTGGGATGCCGGGTCCGTTTTTCTTTGCCCGGAGCGGTTCAACGTGAGTGAATTGCCGCGAGGTTGTCAATGCCGCTAGTCACCAGCAAACTGATGCTCGAACAGGCGCGCCAGGGGCGTTACGCCGTCGGCGCCTTCAACGCCAACAACCTCGAGATGGTGCAGGCCATCATCGAGGCCGCGGAAGAGGAGCAGGCCCCGGTCATCGTGCAGCTCAGCGAAGGTGCCATCCGCTATGGCGGGCTGGAGTATCTGGCGGCCATCGTGCGCACAGGGGCCGAGTTGGCCTCGGTTCCAGTTGTGCTGCATTTCGACCACGGCGCCAGCTTCGAATCCAACATGCGCTGCCTGCGCGCCGGCTTCACCTCGCTGATGTTCGACGGATCGGCCAAGCCTTTCGAGGAGAACGTGGCCACCACTGCCCTCATCGCCCGCGCTGCCCACGCCTGCGGCATCCCGGTGGAGGCCGAACTGGGCCAGGTGCTCCAGAGCCGCGACAACGTCTCTTCGACGCAGGTCGCCTCGGCGATGACCGATCCCACCCTGGCGGGCGAGTTCGTCCGGCGCAGTGGTTGCGACTCATTGGCGATCGCTGTCGGTTCCGTTCACGCCATGCTCGAGCGCGAGGCGGAACTCGACATTGATCGTGTGAAAGCGTGCGCTGCTGCCACCTCAGTGCCCCTTGTGTTGCACGGGTCCTCGGGCGTGAAGCATGCGAGCGTCCAGGCAGCTATAGAGTGCGGCATTGCCAAGGTGAACGTCGGCACCTATCTGGCCGACGGTTTCACTGAGGTGATGCGCTCTGAGACCGCCAGCCACCCGAACGAGCCCGACCCGCGCAAGGTGCTGGCCCCGGCGCGCGAAGAGGTCAAGCGGCGGGTGCGCGAGAAGATCCGCTTGTTCGGCTCAAGCGGCAAGGCCATCTCAGCTCAGTCATCACGGCAGTTTCCGGCCGCCGCCAGCGGGCCCCAACAGGCTTTCAAGCCCATCGAGTAGTCCCGGGGCCGCGGCAGGCGGTTCACCTACTAGGAGGTAGAGGCATGAACGTTGGAGTGCTGACCGGGGGTGGCGATGTCCCTGGTCTGAACCCGGCTATCCGAGGTGTGGCGCGCCGTTGCTACCAGCACGGCTACAAGGTCACCGGCATACTCGACGGCTGGCGCGGCCTGGTTGACGGCGACGTCATCGAACTCACGCCCGATCGCGTGACCGGCATCCTCCACGTGGGCGGGACGATCCTTGGGTCCTCGCGCACGAACCCCTTCAAGAAAGAAGGCGACCTCCAGAAAACCCTGGATAACGTGAAGGCTCTTGGGTTGGATGCGATCGTCGCCATCGGCGGGGACGACACGCAGAGCGTCTCGCTCAAGCTCTGGCGCGACCACGGCGTGCACTGCGTGGGCGTGCCCAAGACAATGGACAACGACGTTGGCGGCACTGAGTTCTGCATCGGCTTCGATACGGCTGTCGGCGTTGCCGTGGATGCGATGGACCGGCTGCATACGACCGCCGCTTCGCACCATCGCGTGCTCGTGCTTGAGGTGATGGGCCGGCATGCCGGCTGGGTCGCCCTCTATGCCGGCATGGCGGGCGGGGCCGACTACATCTGCGTGCCCGAGCAATCGGTCAACATTGATGACATCGTCGCCACGCTCAAGAAGCGCTATGCCGAAGGCAAGCGCTTCGGGGTGATCGTCGTCGCTGAAGGCGCTGAGATCCAGGGCATGAAAGAGGATGTCACCGACGCCCGCGACGCCTTTGGGCACATCGCCCTTGCCAAGCGCGCCGTCGGCCAGACGCTAGCCGAGCATCTGGAACGGGCGACCGGCTACGAAACCCGCGCCATGCAGCTTGGCCACGTGCAGCGCGGCGGAACGCCATCCGCTTTCGACCGCATGCTGGGCCTGCGCCTGGGCGTGCGCGCCGCTGACATGGTGAAAGAGGGAAAGTGGGGCTACATGCCCGCGCTGCAATGCTCCAAGATCGTGGACGTACCCCTCGAGGTTGCGCTCGCCAGGAACCGCACCCTCGACATGGACCTCTACGAGACGGCGAAGGTGTTTTTCGGCTAGTTCGACCAGGCGTCGAGATGCCTTGCGAGGCCTCCGGAACTCCGGGGGCCTCGCCCTTTTTGAGTCACCCGCTTCCCTCCCCAGCGCACGTCGCTCCCGGGCAGCCTGATCGCCGCGAAGGCACTGCCCTTCTGGTGATCGGATCGGCTGGGCGGCTGGCGCCAAACACCAGATAAGGGCCGGCGCGCCGAGACGAAAGCTGGCCGCCAGCCCGGTCAGGCAGCGTTCCTGTGCAGTCACCCGCGAGGGCTCTCAGGGCTCGCCTCCTGCTCTGGCTGCGCCCTTAGCCCGCCCGCTCCGCTCCTAAGGGCAGGGCACCTGGGCCCGCGCACCGACGCGTGAGCGCGGGGAGGCTAAGTGACATCATCGGGCCGCACCTCACGCCCCTCGCGGGCCGAGATATGCGCCGCCAGGACGAACTGGAGCACAGCCTTGCCTTCCTCGCCATCGAGCACCGGCCGGCCGCCGTTGGTGAGTACCTGAATGAGGTGGCGGGTGCAATCGACGAAGCTGTCGTGCCATTCATAGCGATCTACCGGCACCGGCTTCGTGACCCCGTCACGGAAGAGCATCAGCGGCGGCAGGTCAACGGTGCGCGCGGTGCAGCGGTTGACGAAAATGATCCCCTTCTCTCCGATCACCTCCAGGCGGTCATCGTCGGCGTAGTAGATCGAGTCCATGACCATGTCGGGGGTGTGGACGAAATCGAGCGCGCCATACCGACGTGGGGACTTGAACTGGAACATGATTGTGGCAGGGGCGTCAACCTGAGCCAACTGTCGCGGTACCAGCCCGCCTACCGGGCTCTTGTCAATCCAGGCATACACTCGCGCCACGTCGCCCATCAGGTAGCGGGCCAGGGAGAAGAGATGATAGCCATGGTCGAAGATCAAGGGGCCGCCGCCGCTCTTGCGCTCGTCGAAACGCCACACCCAGGCGCTGAGCGGCACGTGCCACTCCGTCTTGCTGGTGCCGGTGCCGACGTGCAGACGGATCATCTGCGGCTCGCCAATCTCGCCGGCCTCGATCATCTCTTTGGCCCGGACGTGAGGCGGGTAGAATACGAAGTTCTCGTAGACCCGCAGCAGGACGCCCTGCTTCTTGGCGGCGGCGATCATGCGCTCCGCTTCAGCAACACTGAGCGCCATCGGCTTCTGCACCGACACGTGCTTGCCGGCCCGGCAGGCGGCTACAGTCATGTCCGCATGCAGATGGTGAGGCACAAGCAGTTCGACCAGGTCTACCTCGGGGTCGGCCAGGAGGTCTTCGTAGTCGGTGTAGACCTTGCTCACGCCCCAGGCCTTGGCCCTTTCCTGGGCCCGGCCCTTGTTTGTGTCGCAGACGGCGACGATGCGAGCGTCGTTGCGGCCGCGATAGCCCATCTCGTGTAGCACGGATATGCGGCCACAGCCGACGATGCCAACCCGTACGGTGTCCATATCCCTCTCCCTGCCGCGCTTACGCTGGCGCTCGTAGTGGCCCTTGGGCAGCAGGCGAAGATTATCCAGGTGGAGGGGTAGGGTCAAGAGGGTTAGGCAATGAAAACGGGTGGCCTGAAAAGCCACCCGTTCGGGGAAAGGTGCGCCTGGAGCGACTCGAACGCTCAGCAAACGGTTCCGTAGACCGTTCCTCTATCCAATTGAGGTACAGGCGCATGCCTTATTACGCGTACCGCTAGGCGGGGAGACAGGGATTCGAACCCTGGGAGGAGCTTTAAAGACCCCTCAATCGCTTAGCAGGCGATCCCATTCGACCACTCTGGCATCTCCCCAGTGCACCTGGCGGAGGGAGAGGGATTCGAACCCCCGGTGAGAACAAGTCCCACAACGGTTTTCAAGACCGCCGCAATCGGCCGCTCTGCCATCCCTCCCAGCAGCACCAATATCATATCGCGTGCCGACGGCTAATGCAACATGGACTCACGACCGCTGCCACTCTCGCCGCTGCCAGGTCTGGCCGACGCACTGGCGCATCCCCTCAACTGAGCACCCGCTCCATCGCCCGCTCATCGCCCACATTGTACACGCGGATGGCCGCCGCCCCCTTCACAGGGCACTTGGCCTCGCAGATGCCGCAGCCAATGCACAACTCGCGCCGCACATGAGGCCGGCGCAACTGCATGCTGGAGCCGTCAGGGCGCTGAACCGTGACCTCTTCCAGGTAGATGGCCTTCTCCGGCCGGGGACACATCTCCTCGCACACCGAGCAGGGGCTGTCCCCCGTCCAGGGCAGGCAGCGCTGCATGTCTATGAACGCCTTCCCGATCACCCAGCGTCGTTTCTCCGCCAGCGCCAGTAGCGGTATCGCCCCTGTGGGGCAAACCTGGCCGCAGCGGTTGCAGCTATAGTCGCAGTACCCCAAGCGCGGCACAAGCACCGGCGAGAAAAGGCCGTTCAGGCCGGCCTCCCATAGTGCCGGCTGCAGGCCCGAGGTCGGGCAGGCCCGCATACACTCGCCGCAATGCGTGCATGCCTCGAGGAAGCCAGGGTCCAAAGCTCCCGGCGGCCTGAGCAGGAAGTTGGCCTGATCACCACTCTTCTCCGAAGCGCCCATGAGCGACACCAGCGCCGCCCCTCCGAGAAGACCGCCGATCAGCTCCCGCCGGCCGGCGTCGTAAGTCCGCCGCCCGGCCGGCTGCAAGCTGGGCGCGAACTCGATGGCGTCAACAGGGCAGACGCGGGCGCACTCGAGGCACATGATGCACTCCGAGGGGTCGCTGGCAAAGCTCTTCCCCGCTATCGTCCCCGTAGGGCAGACGCGTTCACACCGCCCGCACTGGGTGCAGTGGCTGTTAGTCCGCCGCTTGAACAGGGCCAGCTTGCTTTCCAGTGCCAGCAGCGCCCCCAGCGGGCAAAGCGAGCGACACCAGAAGCGCGAGCCGATGCCCTCAAGGGCGACGATGCCGATGGCGAACAGGCCGACCACCAGGTTGAGGCG
>DAOTVV010000060.1:0-5538 GCA_034436255.1 Anaerolineae bacterium | reverse complement strand
CGGATCGTGCCATCCTTTCCGCCACTATCCATGGCCTGTAGGACAATCAGCAGGGCATGCTTTGCCTCAGCATAGAGCAGACCCTGCAGGGCAACGAGCCGATCTCGCACGAGAGCCAGTTGTTCCTGTACCTCGTCCTTGCTCTTGAACTTACCCTTGAAGTCAGGGTCAATGTCGGCAAGCTTAATCTCAGTCCCGGGCTTCACCAAGTGCTGGGTACGCATGTCGCACTCCTTCCTATTTATCTGCTATTCAACTCGGTGATCGTGCACGTGGACTGCATCTGCCGTGCGTTCCAGGCCGGAGGGCACACCCGGACGCCTGGCCACGATAGCAACAGTGACAGCCGCACTCAACGCCAGAGCCGAGAATGCCCAGCCTGCGGCCCTGTAGCCTTCGGTGGCCACGACCATCCCTCCCAGCGCCGGCCCACAGACGCCGCCCAGGCTGTCCATGACGCTTCGCAGCGCCATCACCACGCCTCTTCCGCCGCCTTGCCAGGAAGCCAGAAGGCTGTTCATGCCCACATCGAGGAAGCCGAAGGCGAAACCGTAGAGAGATGCGAGCACCGCGAACACAGCGAGGCCACCTGGCATGCGGTAGACCAGTACAGCAAGAATGGCACACGCCAACGCAGCGGCACTCGGCAACCGCCAATCAGAGTTGCGCAGCAAGCGCCCGGCGAACACCCCAGCGAGGGCCGTCCCGAGGTTGAACAGCGAGAACACGGGCGCAACCTTGAGCGAATCCAGCCCCAATTGGCTGACGGCGGCAGGCTCGAGATAACGCCGCAAGCCGTAGTAGGAGGAATGGACCAGGCCGACGGTTAGTAGCAGCAAGAACGCGCCGCGGTTATCAAGAACCTCGCGGAAAGCCCCAGCGTAGCCCACACGCGGCCGCTGCCCTGGGCGCAGGCCCGATGGCACGGCGCGGTGGATGAAAACGGTCGCGAGCGCCGCGACGGCTGCCAGAAACATGAAGGCCAGGCGCCAGGTGAAAGCCTGTGCAAGAGCCGCCGCCAAAGGCAACCCAGCCATCATGATGCCCACGTTGCCAGCGACCACCCAACCCATGGCGCGGCCCATGCCCTCCGCCTGATACAGGTCGCCCGTGCTTGCCAGCACCAAAGCGAGAAGGGTGAAGGCACTGAGCCCCAGTACACAGTAGGCGACGGCCAGAGTGATGAATGAAGGGGCAATGGCACAGGCTAGCGAAGAAAACACGATGCCACTCATGGCCAGGGTGAGAGTGTCGCGGCGGCTGGCGCGGTCCAGTAAGGGAGAAAGCAAGAGATTCCCACCAACCCCAGCGAGCGAAGCGATCGGCACCAGTTGGCCCAGGAGTGGGACGCTCACGCCCAGCGCGGTGGCCATGTTGCTGAGGATGGGGTCTGTGATACTGACGCTCAGGGCCGCCAAGCCGGCGCCCAGAGACAAAGCAGGTAGCGCCCACTTGCCCTTCATGCCCGCTGCTGTCTCGCCCAGGATGCCTCCTCCGCCTGGCTCGGCGCCGGTATCGCCATTCTATGCTCGAAGACCATGCTGGCAAGCGCGATACGCAGAGTGGGTGCACTCAGCCGAATGGGCCCTTAGGCACACCGATCATCGGTCGCCAAAGCCGCACCCGGCTACGTATAGCGCAACCGCCTGAGGCCCAGGCACCAGCCATCGAATTTGGCCACACACGTGAACCGGCTGTGGCCGCGCCCCGCCCGAAAGCTAGGCCAGCGCCAGGACCACCACGCCCACGACAAGCGCGATCGCCAGCGCATAGGCAAAGGTGCGGCGCAACACCAGGCCGTCCTTACCGATCAGACCTACCGTTGCACAGCCGACCACCAGTTTGGCAGGGGCCACCATGCTACCGAGAGCGCCCCCAGCTGTCTGAGCCGCAAGTAGCCAACGTCTGTCCAGCACGAGCAACTGCGCCATCTGCAGCTGCAGCGGGCCGAAGAGAACGTTTGAGTTGGTATTGCTGCCGGTGGTGAAAGCGCCGAGCATGCCAATATAGCCGGCGACAAGCGGATACGACCGCCCCAGGATACGGCTGAGAGCGATGGCCAGGGTTTGCGTCATCCCGGCATGATCCATGAGCATCGCCAGACCCATCATGGTGATGATGCCCAAGGAGGCCGGCGCAGCAACTGCCTCTGCTTTTCGTGCCGCAGTCAAAAGCGTGCCTCTGCTGCCCGCGCGTCGCAACCATGGCAGCGAGAGGAGAACGCCGGCGAGCATCGCTGTGCCAGGATGAGTCAGCCAATCAATCGCTTTGGCTTGGCCAGCCGCCGTCACCCAGCCGGTGCGCGTAGTAACCTCAGGGAGAATGACGGTCGTGCGCACCTGGCCAAGCATGGAGCGCAGCGCAGGGAAGAAGGCTATCACCGACAAGATGGCAGTAGTGCACACATAGGGCAGCAGGGCGCGATAGCTTCCGCCGGAGGTGTCGTGGCTCGACTTCGTTGTGCCGAACCGGCCGAATAACAACACACCCACCGCGAGGCCACCCAGCCCCGCCATGAGCGCCGCTAGCGGGCGCAAGGGGCTGGCGGCCAGGCCTGCCTGGACCCCCGCCATCGCGAGCGCAACAACGGCAACGGCCCAGCGCCGATGGCGCAGTCCGATGATCGTCGCTGCACTGTATCCGCAGCCAAGGCACACCAGGCCGAGCATGAGGCTCGCTGCTGGCGCCAGTTCAGCCGCCTTCAGCCTGACCACAGCTAGCAATGCTTCGAACACTACACCCATGTCGCCAAAAGTGACGGACCATGCGTGGCCTACGGCAACGGCCGTGACGGCAGCAACCGGTGAAAAGCCAAAGCTCAGCAGCATGGGTGAGATCACCGCAAGCGGCACGCCGAAGCCAGCGATGCCTTCGAGGACCGCGCTGAGGCACCACGCGAAAAGGAGCCCTGCGGCTGGCCGGTCGCTTACCCGATCTGCAAGCCACCTCTCTACGAGAGTGATGCCGCCATTGTCGCGCGCCAGATTGTACAAGAGCAGAGCCGGCCAGATTATGTACAAAACATAGAGAGCGAGCATCAGGCCGCGCACCTGGGATACCCAGAAGACTCTCCAGGTCAGACCAAAGCCAAGCCAACCGATTACGAGAGCCGTGCACAGTCCAGCCAACCCGGCGCGGACGCCACTCCAGCGCTTCCCAAGCATGAGAAGGAGAACAAGCAACAAAGGCAACGCAGCAAGCAGTGCTGACAGGACAATACCTCCGTGGCCGGCCCGGACCTGAATGAGCGGCAGCCTTCGGCGGCCCGCTGCGCCAACTCCGCCCGCAGCATACGGCCACATCAGCGTGCAGATGCTGTCGCCTGGCCATCGCCTTTGGCACGTGGGGGCATACTACACACGAACAGGCAGAGACTACAAACTGCGTGGGAATCGGGCCGCTACCGGCTGTGACCATCCGCCCCTATGTTGACAGCGTGCTCGCCGCATCAAACGCTAGTACGGCGCAACGCGCTTGCGCTCCGGGCGGCCACGCCCCAATACGCTACCGGCGCCGCAATGCCTTGCTCTCGCACCCCTGGCACAGCTCGTGCAAGCTACCTTGGCGAACACCGCCTGGTGCATTACCCTTGCGGGGATGGGGGGAGTCGTGGGAGAAGCCGTACCTGACACCCTGACACTGAGAGAAGCCATCGGCCAGTTCCTTGATACCATCCTGCAAGACCGGAACACACACCGGACCTACGCTGCAGGCCTCTCGGCCTTCGAGGCCTTCATGGCCGATAGAGAGGGCAGCCCGGTCTTGTTGCGATCGCTTCAAGACGACGTGATCGAGGGCTTCCAGTTGTACCTGCTCGACCGCGGCTACTCTCGCTTTACTCTCCGCACCTATCAGGCTGCCCTTTCGGCGTTTCTGAACTACCTGCTGGTGCATGACCTGACGCCAGCCCACTTTTCTCTTGCCAAGGCGAGGCTCAGAGCGCGCCGAACAAACCGCCGTTTTCCCTATCCAGCCCCCGTTCCCGACCCTGCCCTGCCACTCATTATCAAGTACTATGACGAGATGGCTCTGCCCAGTGGAGAGGACGATAAGGCGCGCGCGACGCGGCTGCGCATACTGAGGAGCAGGGCCATCGTGCATACCCTATACTCTTCCGCCGGCCGTATCGCCGAGGTGGCCTCACTCACCAGGCGCGACGTCGCCGATGGCAGGCAGGCACAGGTGATCGTCACCGGAAAGGGCAATAAGCAGCGCTTCATATACCTCACCGACCTGGCACGGAAAGCCATTGCCGACTATGTTCACGCCCGGGCCGACGCCTATGTCCCGCTGTTCATCTCGCACGGGCGCGACTACGGCAAGCGGCTGAGCAAGGTCAGCATTTGGGAAACCGTCAAGCGAGCAGCACGGGCGCTGCAACTCGACGTCACGCCCCATGACTTCCGCCACTACCGGGCCCGTCAGATGCTCGATGAGGGCGCCCCGCTGGAGGCAATACAGGAAATCCTGGGCCACTCCGACATCAGCACTACACGAAAAGTGTACGCCATATACTCCCATCGCTCAGTGCAGGAGATCTTCAACGGAGCCACGCTCACACCGGACGAGGCGCTGCGACGCAGCCTGGCGGCCGATGAACCGCTCTTGCGCCAGGCCCTACCAGATGGCGCCGACGCGCCAGAGAACGATATCGCCAAGGAGAGGTAGCCATGGCCATCCGACTGCTGGACCAACTAGCGCCCGATTTCAGTGCCGATGACGTCGCCGGCAGGCCGTTCTCACTCTCAGCTTTGCGCGGCCAGAAACACGTGGTTCTTGTGCTGAATCGTGGCTGCACTTGACCGTTCTGCCGCAAGCACATGGCGCAGTTGCGCCAAGACTATGATCGCTTCGTGGAGCGGGGTGCAATCATCGTCGCGATCGGCCCCGAGAACCGCCAGAAACTGGCCGACTACTGGCTGAAGAACGAACTGCCTTTCATCGGTATACCTGACCCCGAGCATGCAATCGCCAACAGCTATAACCAGGAGGTGAGATTGGCGGGCGGCGGCCGCATGCCGGCTCTGCTCGTCATCGATCGGAACGGCGTGGTGCGTTACGAGCACTATGGCAAGTCAATGCGAGACATCCCCTGGAATGCGGACATTATCGCGGTTCTCGATGAACTGAACCGGCAGCAGCCGACCAGTGACACGTCCCGACCATAGGGACCCCCACAAGCGTCCTTGGGGGCAATCTTTCGCCGCCTGACTGCCGGCGGGGGCACTCCGCGTCAGACGTCTGGTTCACTTGCTCGGCCGCGCGGAAAGGCTATAGTTGTCGCCATGGGTCTGTGTTCGCTTCGTCAGGTGGGTCGGCCAGGAAGCTCTGTGTGAGCCTATGTCTGGGACCGGCGGGGTGGCGTCGCTGAAACGTGCCGCCGCTCTCTATGCGATTCAGTTCGTCGAGTCCGGTATGGTGATCGGCCTCGGCGGTGGCTCGACGGCCGCAGAGGCGATTGCTGCCTTAGCCGAAGGGCTGCGTTCCGGAAGGTTCCATGATCTAGTGGGAGTGCCTTGCAGCAAGCGGGGCGCCGCC
>DAOTVV010000059.1:0-5987 GCA_034436255.1 Anaerolineae bacterium | reverse complement strand
CGGCTGGGTTGGGGGTTTTGCCGCCCCATTCGCGCGCCAGGTTGGGCTCATTCCAAACCTCGTAAGCGTCTATCCGGCCCTTATAGCGCGTCGCCAGAGCGGAGCAGAAATCGGCGAAGTCCTGCAGGTTGTCCGGCGGGCCGACCAGGGGATAGCCACCTCCGGCCCACTGGGGCTGGCTATCGAGGCGGACGACGATATGCAGACCATACTTGTCCACCTGCTGGAGGATGCGGTCGGTGCGGCTCCAGTCGAACTGGCCTTTGCCGGCGCCCTCGATGTCGCGCCAGCCGAAGGTCTGTTTCACCCAGGTGAAGCCGGCATCGCGGATCATGCCCAGGTCGCGGTCAGCCGTCTCCGGCCGCCACCAGAGGAAGGCCTGCATGCCGTACTCGGGCGATTGCATCGGCAGGGTGGCGTGCTGGTGGCCCGTCGCCTGCGGTGCCGGCGTCGCCGTGGCAGGGACGGACGTGGCGGGCACGGGCGTAGCGGGCACGGGCGTAGGTGGAACGGAGGTAGGGGTCGGTTCGGGGACGGCGGTGGCTGTGGCCAGAACCAACATCGTCGCTGTGGGGGCGGGGCGGCTGGGGAACAGCTCGCCGTCGTGGCTGGCGGCGGCTGTCAGCCTGGCGCCTTCCCGCCCGAGCGCTGCCGCCGGCCCATTGTTGAAGATGTAGGTGCCGAAATAGCCAATAGCTAGCAGGATAGCCACGGTCCAAAAGGCCAACCACCAATACAGCCAGCGTGGCCAGGCCTTCTTGTCGCTGCCCTTTTCTGGATCCACTCGCCGCTGATCCCCCTTCACTTGCAAGCGGACCCTAAAGGCAGCCGCTCCCTGCGGCCGGCACCCTCAGGGTCCACTTTCTCATTTGTCGTGCCTATTTGGGCATCGCCGCCAGGGCGTTATAGACCGGCAGCGGTGCGCCGTTCTGATCCACAATGCCCCACTGCGCCTGCTCCGAGCCGGGCGCCACCATCTTGAAGTTCAGGTTCCAGAGGAACATCGGGCCGACGAAGCCCCAGGCCTTGGCCATCTGGTACGCCTGCACGGTCCACTGGGCCTGCTTAGCGAGCGTGTTGTCGGCGGCGTATTCGTACCCTGGGTTAGGGTTGGGGTTGACGGCCCAGCCGAACTCTGTGGGCCAGATGCGCTTGCCGCTGTCGCCATAGGTAACCATGATGTTGCGGTAGCCTTCCATGGTTGCCTTGAAACTCCAGGAGTGATGGTGGTTATCGGAGGGGCCACGGAACTTGGCCGTCGGGTCACTCCAGGTGCTCCAGTCGGCGTCGGGAGGCATGTTGAAGCCGCTTGGGTGGGCACCCAACCCATCGCAGTAATTGGCCAGTCCCGCCTGGTACTCGCCCTCAAGATAGGTGAAATCGTCCATGGCGACGTTGGGGATGTTCGCGCCGGTAGGCGTGAGGGCGCCGGCGATGACCTTGGCGTTCGGGTCGTGCGCCTTTATGGCGGCGTAGGTGGGCTTGAGCAGGGCGACGTAGGCGGCCGGGTCAATCGCCTGATT
Source organism: Anaerolineae bacterium (assembly GCA_034436255.1). Classification (GTDB taxonomy): domain Bacteria; phylum Chloroflexota; class Anaerolineae; order DRVO01; family DRVO01; genus DAOTVV01. The sequence goes on along the minus strand of DAOTVV010000059.1, from coordinate 4,464 downwards.
GCCCCACTCGTAGCCGAGGTTCTGCTCGTTCCAGATCTCATAAGCCTGCACCCGGCCGGCGAAGTGAGCGGCCATGGCGCCCATGAAATCAGCGAAGTCCTGGGGGTTGGCGGGCGGGCCATTGACGCTCAGGTTTGCGCCTGCGGGCCGGGCCCAGGCCGGAGCCTTGCATACAGAGAGCAGGACGTTGATGCCGGCGGCGTTGGCGGCGTTCACGATCTCGTCAATCTGGCCCCACTGGTAGTTGCCCTTCGAAGGCTCAATCAGCTTCCACTCGATCTGCTGTTTCACCCAGTTGAAGCCCATGCCCTGGATCAGGCCCATGACCATGCCGGCGTTGCCCATGCCGAGCATGTGCGCCTGCACACCGTAACCGAAAGCACCGCCGCCACTAGGAGGCGGTGCGACGACAACGGGCGCGGCTGTAGGCTGGGGAGCGGCTGTCGGCTGCTCGCCAGCGGAGGCAGGAGTGCTCGTTGGTTCTACGGCCACGGTGGCAGTTGGGGCCACAGTGGCCGTCGGCGTGGCGGTTGGCTTAGGTGTCGGCGTACTTGTCGGCTTCGGCGTGGGTGTAGCGGTGGGCTCTACCACGCTGATGGTCAGAGGGGTGGCAGCGGCCACGAAATCGCCCACGGCAAGGGCGGCCTTGAGCGCGTAGACGCCGGCCTGTTTGGGAGCCGTCACCTGCAGTCCGGCCGCCCCGGGTTCAAGCTCGATGGACTGGCCCTGGCCAGCCTTGCCCGCCAGCGACAGAGCCAGCTTCACTGTGTCCTGGGGCTCGGTAATGGTCAGGTCGCGGAAGTCGGCCAACACGGGCCAGATGCCTGGAGCCTGGCCGACGCCAGTGATCGCAACGCCACGGACGCGGAAGCCGCCGATGAAGGCGAGCTTGTAGGCCAGGCTACGCGGATCCTCGAGCTGGACCAGATGCTGGTTGCCACTGGTATCCTGGTATGTGTACCAGTGGGTACGCGTCTGCTCGTCGAACTTCAGGCCGGACCAGGAGGTGACGCCACTGAGGCGAATCTGCACAGGCTGGTTGGGCGCGAGCGAATTCATGTCCTGATCAACGACCACGCGGCCCAGCGAGTTGAGCAGATCCTGGTAGGAGCGATAGAGCGTGTAGTTCAGTACCTTCTCGCGGCTGAGGGCCGGCAAGGAGACAACCAGGTGGTAGCGCTCAACCTCGCCCACGGCCCAGGTGAGCATGCTCGCCAACTTGCCGTTCTCGCCATAGGCATCAATGTCTGCGAGCGCCGGCACGATGAGAGTGTCCACACTCCGGCCCAAAGCGCGCCAGTCGTAGGCGCCCGTGTCCCAGCGGTCATCGGAAACCTGCACCGGGTCCGGCACGCGCACGGCCAGGGTCTTGCCCTGCTGGTGCAGGCGGTTGGCGAGGGCGGTCGCGAATTCGGTGAATTGCTGGCGCAGGCTGGGGTTGACGTCGCGGTATTCGATCTCGATGCCGGCAAGTTGATTGTCGGCCACGTACTTTACAAGCGCTTCTATGTGCGCCTGGCGCGTGGCCGTGTTCGCCAGCATGTTGTCGGTCCAATCGCTGCGAACGACGCCATCCGGGCCCCAGTTCGTCACTACGGGCGTGACGGCGATGCCAGCCGTGATCTGCTTCGCCTCGGCGGGAAGTTGGCCACCGAGGGAGCCATCGCCTTCGAGGTAGAGGCCCACCGGCGCCAGGTGGGTGACGGCGTCGCGCATGGCCTGCAGGTCAGTGCCGGCCATCACGTCGGCGGCGATGTCGGGCACCGTCGGCTGCTGCTGGAACACAGCGATGGGGCCGGGCAGGTAGTCGAGATGAGCCTCAATGCGGTCGTCCTCGGGGATGACGTGCGAAGGGACGAAAGTCCAGGCGCCGTCCTTCCATTCATAAAGGGCGAGGGCGCTGTAGGGCTCGCTGTCGTTCGGGATGGGCACGCTGACCACGGTAATGTCGAAGTCTGCCCCGGGCTGACGCGGCAGGCCTGCCGAATCGCGGGTCACCAGGTCGTAAACCGGGCTCTTGAGGCGGAGATGGCCAGGCACAGCCAGAGCGGCCGCCTTGAGATTATCGGTGACTTTGCCTTCCTGGAAATCGAGCCGCGGCAGGGATACCAGCTTAGCCTCGATGTTGCCGGCAGCTTGCCCCAAGGTGAACTGGGTGCCATCGGGGTCGGTGACCGAGCCACCGTCGGCGCTGATGCTGCGGTAGCCGTTGTCCGCGATGCGGGCGTAAGCCGATACCGGGGGCAAGTAGAGAGCGGCTGCGATGAGAGCTATGGCGAGGGCGAAGTTGAAGAGGGTGCCGCTGCGCTTGTCTTCGAGGAGGGCCTTGGTGCGCTTGAGGAACGTTTCCGTCATAAAGACCTCTCGCCGGGAGATTGCCACAATCGGGAAGGGAAAGGACGCTTGTGTACGTTGAGAGAGTTGTCAGCCCTGCCACCCCAGGCTGGGCGCGATTCTAGCACAGGGCCAGGGGTGCGGCAAGCGCCCGTTCCAGAGCGCTGCGGCTATTGTGCCAACGCGCTGCCCCTGCCGGCCGGGGCGAGAGGATGAATGTGCTTGACGGTTGCGAAGCCTGCCGCTATTCTCGTCGCGCTGCCACAAGACTGAGCTTGCGCGAGAAGGCTGAACTATGCCGCTGCCACTCTCCATCAACCTTCGCGTGGCCTACTACCTGGCGACGAGGCGTGGCCGGGCGCTTCGGCGCGCCGAGACCAGCGGCGGCCCACCAGGCGTGCCCCTCGTCCTCATGCTCGAGCTTACCCATGCCTGCAACCTGCGTTGCGCCGGCTGCGGCCGAGTGCGCGAGTACAGCGATGGCCTCGACCAGCGCCTGACCCCGGCGCAGGCGCGGGGAGCAATGCTGGAGGCCGGCACGCCGTTCGTCTCCATCAGTGGCGGTGAGCCGCTCATGCACCCTGAGGCGCCAGCTATCGTCGCTGAGGCTCTCGGGCTGGGCAAAGTGGTGTACCTCTGCACCAACGGCCTGTTGCTGCAGAAGAGGTTGGCGGAACTCCGGCCGCACCGTCGCCTCTACCTCAACGTCCACCTCGACGGAACGGCCGCCGTCCACGACCGCCTCACCGGCCTGCCCGGCTGCGCCGAGCGGGCTTTGCAGGGCATCGCCGCGGCGAGGGCGGCAGGCTTCAACGTCACCACGAACACGACCCTGTACAAGGACACTCCCGTGGCCGATGTGGCGCAGCTTTTCGAGCGCCTGGTGGCTTTGGGCGTCTCCGGTTTCATGGTGGCACCGGCGTTTGCCTATGAGGTAGGCACCCCCGCCTCGACCCTGACGCGGGAGGAGGCGCAGGAACGCTTCCGCCAGCTTCGGGCTCTCTGGGGCGACCGCAATTTCTACCATACGCCGGCCTACATGCAGTTCCTGCGCGGTGAACGCCAGCTTGACTGCGTGCCCTGGGGAACCGTGACTTACGGCCCCCAGGGCTGGAAGCAGCCCTGCTACCTGCTGAACGACGGCCATGTGCCCAGCCTGGAGCAGTTGCTGCGCGAGACAGATTGGTCCCATCTCGGTCCTGGGCGGGATGAGCGCTGCGCCAATTGCATGCTCCACAGTGGCTTCGAGCCATCGGTGATGAGCAGCCTGCATGGCCTGAGAGATTGGTGGGAGTTGCTCCGCTGGCAGTTCGGCTGGCAGGAGAGGCCAAGGGGCAAGCTTCGGCCAGAAGGCGGCAAATAACGACGGCGAGGAGATATGGAACTGGCGGTGGACAGGGCCGGGCTTCTGGCGGCGCTGGATCGGGCGATCGAGAGGTGCGTCAGCTACTATCTGCGTTGCCAACAGCCAGCCGGGTATTGGGTGGGTGAGCTGGAATCGAACGCCAGCATTACGGCCGAGTACCTGTTCTTGCGCCGCCTGCTGCATCGTGCTGACCCGGCACGCGAGCACGATCTCGCGCGCGAGATCGCGGCGCAGCTGCTGGATTGGCAGGTTGATGGTGGCTGGCCGCTCTACCATGGTGGGCCGCCGGAGCTCAACTGCACCATCGAGGCGGCGGTGGCTTTGCAGCTGGCTGGCCTGCCAACGACTGACCCGGCGCTGGTGCGGGCAGCGGAAGTAGTGCGCGCTTTGGGTGGGTTGGAGCGGGCACGCGTATTCACCCGCCTGTGGCTGGCGCTGCTGCGAGCGGTGCCCTGGTCCGCCGTGCCGGACATGCCAGTGGAGCTGATGCTTCTGCCGGCCGCGTTCCCGTTCAGCATCTATCGTTTCGCCAGTTGGGCGCGCAGCAGCATCGTGCCGCTGTTGGTGCTGATGGACAAGCCGCCGGCCTACGATGGGCCTGTGCCTGACATCCGGCAGTTCTGGGCCGGCGAGCGGCGTTTCCTCGGCCGCCCGGGGCGAAGCCAGCTGGGGGCGAGCATAGCCGGGTTCGCCTGTGATCTGCTGCGGCGCACAGGCAGTGCCGGCTGGCGAAAGGAACTGCACAGGCGAGCCCTGTCTCTGGC
>DAOTVV010000058.1:0-9539 GCA_034436255.1 Anaerolineae bacterium | reverse complement strand
CTGCCCTTTGTCTTGAGCCTGCCGCGCTACAGCGAACGAGATTACCGGCCTGTTTTCGCGGCCGTCCGCAAAGCCGCGTCCGAGCAGGACGTCATACTCTGCCTGCATCCTTGGCAGTACGGCTATGCCATCGCCTACCTGCCGCCGCGGCTGCGCCATCCCTTCCTGGCCCCGGTTGCAGAGTGGCAGGATGCGACCACGCGCCGAGACGAACTGCAGAACCTCCTCAGGCAAGGTCGTATCTGGTTCCCGGCCCATCAGACTCTTGGCCGCATACTCGAGGATGAGGTCACCACCGACCTTGACACGCTGTCCTATCGCGGTGCCGAGGGCTGGTTCGGTCAGGAGACACTACTGCTGGCTTACGCCGCGGCGCCCGGGCCCCTGATCGGCGGCAGCGCAGCGGCGTTCGCAGGAGGACCGCGCTTGCTGAGCAGCCAGTTCACGCCACAGGCTGAGAGCGGCAGCGGCGCCATCGCCGTCCGCCTGACTTGGGCTGGCATCGAGCCGGACAGCGGCCTACAGGCAAGCATTCGCCTCCTCGACGCCGCAGACCGCCTATGCGGCTCGCGCGATTTTGCTCTCGCCACCAGTGAGCAGCACGTGTCTCTCTTCGTTCCCTGGGGCACCCCCGCCACGAACCTGCGGCTTGTCCTGGTTGTGCGGCGGGGCGCAACCGAGTTGCACCCCGAAAGCGAACCCCCAGGCAAGTACGCTCTCACCCTCGGCCGGGTGAGCGTGACACCACCGGCAGGACAGCCGCCATCCCCGGCCGATCTGGGCTTGTCCGGCAGGCCGGCCGGGTCAGCAATGGGACTTGATCTGATTGGGCATGCGCCTGTCACCGCCAGTGTGGTTCAGGGGCAGGACCTTACCATTGTGCTCTGGTGGTCGTGCCGGAGCACGCCAGCGAAGGAGTACGTCCTTTTCCTGCAGGCCCTGTCTCGCGATGGCACGGTCGTCGCCGCTAGCGAAGAGCGGGTCACCATGGGGTCCTGGCCGATGACGGAGTGGCCACCTGGCACCATCGTGAGTGACGAGCATCACCTGCTCATCCCAGCCCGAGCACCTGCAGCGGACCTTCGTCTGGTGGCCGGCTTACTTGACCCGGTGGATCGCAAGCCGGTTGATCTGGGCCGGCGCAAACAGGTCAACCTGGGCGCCGTCCGGGTCACTCAGCCCGTGCGCAACTTCACGGACCCTGGCGAGGCCGTCGTGTCTGGTGTCAGGTTCGCTGACCTCGGGACGTTGGTGGGATATGATGTCCAGGGGTGCACGATGGCAGAGGGCCTGTGCCGGCTGAACGACAGTCGCTTGCGCCTCAAGCTGGTCTGGCGCGCCGAGAACGAAAGCGGCGTTCGCTACCGTTCCTTTGTCCACGTCCTGTGCGACGGCACGATGGTGGCACAGTCTGATCACGATCCTGGCGGAACCCTCACCACCGCCTGGCTTCCGGGCCAGTTCGTCGTGGATGTACACGAGCTGGAGTTGCCGCCGGAGGACACCTGCCCGGGCCGCCTTACCCTGGCCGTAGGGCTCTACAACCCGCAGACAGGTTCGCGGCTAAGCCCGGCCAGTGCCGAAGCCAGCGATGGCAGGCTTCAGCTCTTCGCGCTCACCAGATGATCACGCGCTCTCGGCAGACCGGGCCAGCGGCGCGACGCCTACAGGTGAAGGAACCAGTCCAGCCACTTGGCTAGGGCCGTCTCCGGCGGCTCACCACCGAACTCATACTCGAGGGCATAGTCGCCCTGATAGCCGATCTTGTCCAACTGGCCGATCACCCAGCGGAAATCGATCATGCCCGTGCCGATCCAAACCGTGTCCATCTTGCCATTGATCTCATAGCAGTCCTTGAGATGGACGTGGGTTATGAAGTCCTTCATGACCCAGAAAGCGCGCTGATAGTCAACCCCGGCCATCGCCAGGTTGCAGGGCTCATACAAGACGCCAGCATGCTTGCTGCCAACCTTGCTGAAGAGTTCAGCACAGGCCTCCGGGTTGCCCGAGATCGCCCCACCGTGGTTCTCGATGCCCATGTACACGCCCTTGGCCTCCGCATATTCGGCAGCCCGCTTGTAGTAAGGCACCATGCGGTCAATCATCCGTGGGTCCTCAGGCTGGCCCGGACGAGTGCGGATGGACCGCGCGCCGCAGAACGCCGCGGCGTCTATCACGGCCTTAGTGTCGGCGAGGGCCTTCTCGCGCTTCTCCTCATCATCACTCACGAAATCGCCACCGCAGTAGGAGCCGATGTTGGCGATGCGAAGGCCGTAGCGCGCAGCCGACTCCACCACTTTGGGGAAATCATAGCTCGGGCTGTTGATGTCGAAATGCGGCAGCCGGCCAAGCAAGTCCACCTTCTTGTAGCCAGCAGCAGCGAGGACCTCAAATACCTGCTCCGGCATCTTGTCGTGCATGGCTATGCTGCAGCAGGAAACACGTTCACGTTCCATGATTCGACCCTCCAGTATGGTTGAAGCCTCATTAAGAGCGGCCCAAAAGCCGCCTGAGGAGGAAAAAGACCAGGCCAGCCACAACTCCGCAGAGAATGGCCCGCCATGTGTCCAGCAGTGCCGTGACCTCGCCCTCGACATGGGGCGCCAGGACCAGCAGGGTGCGCATCCGCTCGCCGCGAACCAAACGGCCGGCTACGATTCCCACCGCGCCACCGGACAGCGTAATGCTGCCGCTACTGCTAGTCACCGCTCCGAAACAGTGCTCGCCGTTCACAGAGCCGGCTCTCAACAGGGCCGCGTTGCTACGCTCCAGGCTGGCCTCACTGGTGTCGAGACGGGCGACGAACCCTCCTCTCACCTCCGCTACGTTGCTCGTCACCCGCCTGGCATTGCAGGTTACCAGTTCAGTATGGGCTGACTGTACTTGCTCCACCAGGCTGTGGCTTATGGACGCTGTATCGGCATCCAGGTGCGTGATCGAGCTCCGATCAACCCTGGCCCGCTGGGCATGCAGGCTGGAAGCTTGAATATCGGCGAGATCCTGGCTCTCGCTTTCCACTAATGGCACTCGTCCCTCCTCAGAGACGCCCTGTGCAGTTGCAGTCGGTCAGAAGCGCACAGTTCTACGCCAGTACGAGCGGCTGGCCGAACGCCTCAGCGCTGAATACCTCGCCGAAGGCCTTGCGAGGCCTGGGAGGAGGCCACGCTCCTTTGGGCACCCCAATCGGTGTGACGGCGATCACTCGCGCCTCGGGCGGCGCTTTGACCACGCCTTTCACTGCTTCCTCATTGAAGGCGCCGATCCAGCACGTGCCCAGGTTATGCGATGCAGCGGCGATCACCATGTTCTCCATCGCGATGGCGACATCAACCATGTACCAGCGCCCACTGATCTCTGGTAGCCCAAGCGCCACCACCAGCACTCCTGCGTCGGCCAGCCATGACTGGCCGTTGCATGCCTCAGCCAGGTCCCTTCTTCGCTCCGGATCGCGGACAACGACAAAGTGCCAGGGCTGCCGGTTCGCCGCCGATGGTGCCTGCCGCCCTGCTTCGAGAATCTCTAACAGGACCGCGTCCGGAATAGCTGCCGGCTCATACGATCGCACGCTGCGCCGGTGCATGATGACCTCGTGGACCACTTCATGGACAGGCTCACACATCAGTCTGCCTCCTGAGCATTGGTGCCTGCGATTTGCCAACAGCGCGTGGGCAGGTCACTACGCCAGCTGCAACTCATGCACGAAATACATAATGCACGATCCTGGGCTTCAGCGGCTAAGCGCATTACCAGATCGGGCTCGCGGATGAGTGGCCTGGAGAGGCTGATCAGGTCGGCCGCCCCCTCATCCACTACCGCCTGCATGACCGCCAGCGAACGCAGGCCACCCACCAGGGCAATGGGAAGGCGAGTCCTGCTCCTGGCCTGGCGTGCCCAGGGCAGGAAGTAGGCTTCGTCGGCCCGGCGCGTGATGCCAGCGCGAATGTTGCCATTGCCGGCACCACCGCTTATCTCGAGCAGGTTGATCCCCATAGACTCGAGCATGCCTACGTAGGCCAAACCGTCCTCCAGCGGCATGCCGCCAGATATGAAATCGGCCAGGCCGAGTTTGACCATCACGGGATAGTCCGGCCCGACATAGCGCCGCACTCGTTCTGCGACGCGACGCAGGAAACGGGCACGGTTCTCTAGGCTGCCGCCCCATTCGTCCTGGCGTTTGTTGCTGGCCGGCGACAGGAACTGGCCGATCAGGTAGCCATGAGCGGCATGAATCTGGACGGCGTCGAAACCTGCCTCACGAACACGTTTCGCGGCCTGGCCATAGGCCTCGACCAGGTCCTCGATCTGCGCCTCATCGAGTTCCCTGGGAACCACCGCGCTCTCCGAGGCAGGAATAGCCGAGGGCGCGAGCAACACGCCTCCGTTCAGTTGGGGGTTGGCCTGCCGGCCGCCGTGGTTGATCTGCACAGCGATAGCGGCGCCCGCGCCGTGGGCGGCGGCCGCGATGCAGGCAAAGGCCGGCATCTGTTCGTCCCGCCACAAGCCGGACATCCCCATGCTGGCTTTGCCATCCGGGCGAACAAAGGTATGCCCGAGCACTATCAGGCCGACACCGCCCTGGGCCAGCCTCCCGGCCAGAGCGGCGAGTTCAGCCCCGGGCGTCCCATCGGGGGCCGACAACCGCTCGGCCGTAGCTGAGCGCATGAAGCGGTTACGCAACTTCAGATTACCGAAGCTCACTGGTGCAAAAAGGTCAATCACAACGACCACCTACTCTTGGGGCTTGACGACTATCTTCCTGCGCCCGGCAAAACTCTCAGGGTCGCTTATTGCCCTGACTCCCTCCTCGAGCGAGACCACATGAGAGATCAGTGGATCCACCGTCACCCGGCCGCTCGTAAGCAGGTCCCTGGCGTAGTAGAAAGTGTAGCGCAGGGCAAAGCTGCCGTAGATCTCAAGATCCTTCTGGTACACGTCAAAGGGCGAGATCTGGATCTTGGCATCTCTCGGGTTCACCCCGAAGAACATCACCTTCCCCGTCGGCTTCACGTAATCAAGCGTATGCTCGGTGACCGAAGGGACGCCTGTTGCATCGAGAACAAGGTCGAAGCCGAGCGGTGCCAGTTCGTGCAACGCCTGGTTCTGGCCCGCGCCAGCCTGTACGGTGTGAGTAGCACCCAACTGGGAAGCCAGCGCCAGCCGCCCTGGATCCAAATCCACCACGGTGACAGAGGCAGTCCCGCCCCGAGCCAGCAGTTGCGTGTGCAGCAGTCCAATGGGCCCGGCGCCGAAAACGAGGGCATGGTCGCCAGCCATCGGCTTCAGGCGGCGCAGGCCGAACACGACACACGAGATAGGCTCGATGAAGGAGGCCTGCTCGAACGAGAGCCCGGGGTCTATGCGGTAAAGGTTGGCCTCCGGCACAGCCACATACTCCGCGAACCCGCCCGGCAGAGTGACTCCGATGCCATTCCAGTTGAGGCAATGGTTGCCGCGGTCGGTCTTGCAGAAGTAGCAGTTGTGGCAAAACACACCAGGATCAACCGCCACACGATCCCCCACCTGCCACCCGCTCACTCCCGGCCCGAGTTCGGCCACCGTGCCGGCGAATTCGTGGCCCGGGATGATGGGATACGTGGCCAGGAACTCCCCTCGCAGAATGTGGACGTCCGTGCCACAGACGCCGCATGCTTCCACTTTGACTGTTACCTGACCCGACCCCGGTTTAGGGTATTCCACATCCCGCAGGGAGATACGGCCCACACCATCAATGACGATCGCGCGCACAACGCCTCCTCGCTCGCAGTGACCTGCCCAATGGCAGCCGGCAGGATAGCACGCGCGCTCCACCTGGTCAACCGCTCACTGCCGCTGAATGCCGCCCCTAACGTGAGCGCAGGCCACACTTTTTATGAATGGTTTACGCCGATGCCAGTTGCCGAAGGCCATCGCACTCCCTACAATGCACATAGCCGCTTTCGAGTCATTGGCAGGTTATGGACACATGAGCTTTTCCTATCTGTGGCAGGCCCTCAGGCGTAGAGCTTGGTTGGTGATTCTCACTCTGCTCGTGGGCGCTGCCATAGCCCTGTGGTACACCCTCGCCCAGCCGCCACTCTACACAACCGAGGCCACCGTCTCCATCATCAGTACCGGCACTTCGGCTGATCCCAAGGCGGCTCTACAGGCGGCCGATGCGCTGGCGCCGACGCTCGTTACCTACATGGGCACGCGGACTTTCGCCGGCCAGGTCATTCAACGCAGCGAACTGAGCATGACCCCGGCGCAGTTGATCAGCAGTGTGCGCACCTGGCACGTCCCTGGCACCAACCTGATCAAGATACGCTCGTCCTCCCACTACCCGCAGCAGGCGGAGCGGATCGCCAACGGTGTCGCCGAGACGCTGATCGCGGTGACGAACGATCAGGCACGGCAGCAGATCGCGGGCCAGGGTTCGGCCACCGGGACGGACCAGGACGCCCTGCTCAAGGAGACCCAGGACGAACTGCAGTACTACAGCGACCTGGCGTCGGAGTTCAAGATTCGTCTCGCCGATTACCGCTCACAGGCTCCCTCACCCAGCCGCGACGAGGGCATCGCCTCTCTCGCCAGCCAACTCTTGGCCGTTCAACAGACCGTGAACGAGCTTCGCCAGTCCATTATCAGCCTCACGACCAGCCGCATTCAGGCGGCGATGCCCTACACCGTCTCTCTGCTGGACCCTGCCAGTGTCCCTCTCGTGCCCGTGGCCCGGCCTTTGCTGGGCAACCTCCTCCTGGGCCTGGCCATCAGCCTGGTCGCTGGGCTTGTCCTGGCCTTCGTCCCCGAAGCTCTGGACTACACCATACACACCCCTGAGGAACTCGAGTCTACGCTCGGTCTGAACGCCTTGGGGGCAATAGCGCGGATTGGCGGCCATGAGAAAGAGGACGATCCCATCGAGAGGCTTGTGGCGCGCAATTATCCACGTTCCCCCATCGCCGAGGCTTTCCGCACCTTGCGCACGAACATCCGCTTCGCCAGGCCCGACCGCCCCCGAGGCAGTCTGCTGATCACAAGCACCCAGCCTGGGGAGGGCAAGACGCTCGTAGCAGCCAATCTGGCGGTGGCCATCGCCCAAGAGGGACGGCGCGCCATCGTGGTTGACGCCGACTTGCGCCGGCCCAGCCTGCATCGTTTCTTCGGCCTGCCGAACCGACTCGGCTTCACCAGCCTGATCATGGATGAGACGCTGGCGATAAAGGACGTGATCCAGGAAACCGATGTGCCCGGCCTGCGCGTGATCACCAGTGGCCCATTGCCACCCAACCCGCTGGACATGCTTGCCTCCAGAAGAGCCGACCAACTGATCACCGAGATGAAGGCGATGTGCGACACGCTGCTCTTGGACAGTCCGCCGGTGCTCTCGGTCACCGACCCGCTCCTGCTTGGGACGCATGCGGACGGCGCCTTGCTGGTCGCCGCCGCCAAAAGCACGCGGCGCAACCTCGTGGTAAAAGCGTACCAGACGCTCCGGCGCAGCGGCGTGGATGTGATCGGTGCCGTGCTGAACAAGGTCCGCCAGTCCGATCTGGGCTACTACTACTCACACTATTACTATGGCTACTACTACGGCAGCCCCAACGAGGTGCCCGAGGAGATCCCGCTTGTGGGCCGGATGCAGGACAAGGGAAAGGCCCCTGAGAAAGTATGAGCGACCTGTCAGGCGCTGAGAGGATAGACTGTCCGTACCTCGGCAAGGTGGACGACCGCCACGCCGTCTATAGCCAGGCCACGCGTCGCCACCGCTGCTATCGCTGGGAACAGGCGCTGCCGATCCGGCGCCAGGATCAGGAGCAATACTGCCTCTCGCCGTTGCACGTCACTTGCCCGCGCCTTACCGACCCCAACGCTCTGCCCGTGCCCGAAGTCAGGCGCCGCACAGCGCACCGCAGTTCGGCCCGCATACTCGGGATGCCGGTGCCGCGCTTCCTAAGCTATGCCGTGCCGATGCTCCTGCTCTTCATTGCTGCTGTCGTCGCCAGCTACGTCCTGGTGCAACACATGGCGCCCACGCCTCTGCCCATCGCATTCATACCGACGCTGCCAGGGACGCCACAGCCCACTCACACAGCCACCGCGACGCCCTTCCCGACGTGGACCCCCGTTGGCGCCAGCGTGCCGTCTGCTACGCCGGGAGCGAGTGAGACGGCCACGCCAGTTCCCGTTTTCGTGAGTCCGCTGGCAACGCCAACGGAGACCGCCACTCGCCGGCCCACGGCTACGCGCGCCACTGCCCAGGGCTACGCCATAACGCCCACCGACACACCCGAGCCAGTCTACACGCCCGAGGCTAACCCGGTAGGCACCTCGACCTTCTCCTCGCCCTTCGACTCCCCGATCGCGACGCCGCCTGCGGAGACATCGGCCACCGAGACCGCGCCCGCCCAGGTGCTGGCCACGGAGACGGTCGCCGCCACAGCAACCGGCACCACGTCCGAATCGGCCACGGCGGATCTGTCGGCGCCATTCAACTTCATGGCGATACGCCCGCCCACCAAGACGTTGCTGCCTGGGGGAGTTGATGTCTGCGCCAAGGTGTACGGCCGGGTGTACGATCTGGCAGGCAATAACATCACGAAGCAGGTGGCCGTCTCCGTCACCTGGTGGCCCGACAACCGCCTCGTCGTCGGAGCACCTGGGTCGCCGCCGATCAATCCGGATGGCACCTATGAGTTCTGTCTCACACGCGGGCAGTTCAATGTCGCCGTCGTCGCAACGAAGAAAACGTCGGAGCAATTCTGGATAGACACCGACGAGCCCAACTTCACCGGCAAAGTTATTATCGAGCTGAACTTCAAAGAGGTCAGGTAGCCCCGATGCCCGAGCGCGACCCGAAGTTCTGTCCCTATCTAGGGCTGCCCGAGGACCCGAACTCGTTCTTCGTCTATGCGACGCCAATCCACCGCTGTCATCGCAGCGGTGAGGCTTTGCCGGTGCACCCTGACGACCAGGAGATGTACTGCCTCTCCGGCGATCACAAGCGCTGCCCGCGCTATCGTGACCCTGCTGCCGCCCTGACAGCCGCTTCGCCAAAGGATGGCGCTCAGGTGTACGAGCGTTACGGCTGGGAGGCAGGTGCCGGCGCAGAGCCCTCCCGCCAAGCCTGGGTGCGCATCCTCGCGATCAGCCTGGCAGCAGTCATTGTGGTAGCTGCGATAGTGGTGCTACTCGCCAACCAGGCACGTGCCCGCCAGTTGGCGCAGGCAGGCTATCTCCCTCCATCCCTCGGCACCCCCGCAGCTCTGGCCACACCCACCGCCCTGGGCTTGCTGCCCGCGCAGACCACACCAACCAGCACCCCCACGCCATTCGCGACATGGACGCCAACACCAACGAACACCGGAACGCCGACGAACACGCCAATCCCGCCGACGCTCACACCCACCTTCACCGCGACCATGACGCCGACGTTGACCTTGACGCCAACGCTCACACCCACGGTCACACCGACCGGCACGGCAACGCCTGAGCCGACAGCCACGGCCACGCCCAAGCCCCAGTTCGTACCGCGCAGCCCGACGCGCTACGAGTCCAGCTGC
>DAOTVV010000057.1:0-16230 GCA_034436255.1 Anaerolineae bacterium | reverse complement strand
GAGTGCGCTGCCCATGCCCTCTCCATCGCCCCGCTCTGGGCGCCAAACCCCCCGACGGCTACCGTCGCGGCATTCTAGCAAAGCGATGGGGGCACGGCAAGGATGTTTCGCCTGTCGGCAGGGGAAGCAGGAGCGCGAACGGCGGGGAAACGACGCGAGAGCGGCGCAAGGAGCCGTACTTGCGCTCCGCTCCTCGCTGCCAGAGTAGTTCGCTTGCGCTGAACGGCTATGCCAAGGGAGGCTCTCGCGGTTCCTCCGCTTTGTGTGGTCCAGGTGCCACCAAGGCCGGCCCGGGCCGGCGGCAAGCGCTGGCTCGCCTTCTTCGCCCCTGCTACTCTTCACCTATTGCAGTATTGGCTGCGGGGCCTACAATACCCACCAGCTAACTCGCGGAGGTGGCTTTGGCCGAGAGCGCAACGATGCCCGAGAACGGCGAGGGCCTGCGGCAGGAGTTGCTTCACCTGCGCGGCCGAGTTGAGGCGCTGGAACGATTGCGGCTCGTGGCGGAACAGGTATCCTCGGATTTGCAGCTTGAGACGCTGCTCGCCGAGGTGCTCGATGCCGCTGTGTCCATCGTCGGTGCCGCCGCCGGCTCGCTGCTCTTGCTGGACCAGAACAAGGACGAACTGGAATTCGCCGTCGTGCGCGGTGGCGGCGGGGAGGGGTTGCTGGGCACGCGCATGCCTGCCGATGCAGGCATCGCCGGCTGGGTGGTGCAGCACGGCCAGCCGCTGTTCGTGAACGATGCCGCGAGCGACCCGCGCTACTACGCCCGCGTCGCCTGCCAGGCCGGTTTCCCCACCACAACGCTCATCTGCGTGCCTATGGCCGCCAAGGGCAAGATGATCGGGGCCCTGGAGGCGCTCAACAAGAGCGATGGCCAGCCGTTCACGGCCGACGATGCCTCCCTTCTGGTTGCCTTCGCCAGCCAGGCTGCCATCGCCATCGAGAACGCCCGCCTCTACGCCGAACTGCGCGAGGAGCGGGATCGCATCCTCGCTGTCGAGCAAGAGGTCCGCAACCAGCTGGCGCGCGACCTGCACGACGGCCCGGCTCAGCTGCTCGCTTCCCTGATTATGCGGCTGCGCCTGGGCCTGCGACTCCTGGACCAGGGGAACGCCGCCGGGCGCGAAGAGTTGGGCGCCCTGGAACCGCTCCTGGAGCGCACGCTGCGCGAAGTGCGCACCATGCTTTTCGACCTTCGTCCCGTCATCCTCGAGGCGCGCGGCCTGGTCGCCGCTGTCGAAGAGTACGCCCGCCGCCAGAAGGAAGAGGGGTTCGACGTTCGGCTGACGGTACGCGGCGAGCCGCGGCGCCTGCGACCGCATGCGGAGAGGGCCGTCTTCGCCATCATCCAGGAGGCCGTCGGCAATGCGCGCAAGCATAGCGGCTCCTCCGGTGCCGTCGTGCGCTTGCTCTATGGCCAGCAGCAACTGGAAGTGGAGGTGCAGGACAGCGGCGCCGGCTTCGACGTCGCTCAGGTCCAGGCCGACTACGCCACGCGCGGCAGCCTCGGCCTCATCAACATGCAGGAGCGCGCACAGGCGATCGAAGGCCGGCTGGCCCTCGAATCCGCCCCTGGTCACGGCACCACTGTCAGGCTGAGCCTGCCCATCGCCTGAAGCCGGCCCGCTCAGCCTCTGATAGCGCCCTTACTCCTTCCTGCCCGGGCAGTCAAGCTCAGTCGGGCAGCGAAAGGCCCCATGCGCCGAGCGACTGGCCTCCGGCGAGGGACGCCAATCCCTCGCCGGAGGCCACCTACGGGCATTTCCCGGCAACCTCGCCGTCGGCCGGCGACAACCCCGGCTGACATGCCGCCGTTTGCACCGAGTTAGTACGTTGTAGTATAGTTCCATGTGTGACAATTGTGGCGCAGGAGGAACCGGCATGGATGAAGCGTCCCGCAGTGCGCTAGCGGCTGCCCAGCCTGGGGCAGGCGGCGGCGAAATCGGCGCTAGTCCGATCCTGGCGCACGACGGCCCTCGGGCGCGCGCCCTCATTCACGAGTTGGCCGGCGACGTAGACACCACTGGCCTGGAGATACTGCGCCTGATCAAGATGATCGCCATCCGCTACGACGTCACCGGGGCGGAGATGCTGCGCCATGCCGACCTATCCGGCCCACGCTGGCGTCTCTTGTTGCGCCTCTACATAGAAGAAGCCCTGCCGGAGGCGTGTTCTGGCCTGCCGCCTGGCGTCACGCCCACGCACCTGAGCCGCTGCCAGAACGTGAGCAAGAACACGATCAGCGCCTTGTTGCGTGGCCTGGAACACCAGGGGCTGATCGAGAGGACGATGGACCCCGAGGACAAGCGGGGCTTCCGCATCCGCCTCACCGCTTCCGGGCGGGAACTGGTGCGCTCCGTTTCGCCGCAGCACCTGGCCCATCTCAACAAACTCATCTCACGCCTGTCGCCGGAGGAGCAGAATCAGCTGACTCTGCTGCTGCGCAAGCTTTACGCGTCGCTATCGCCCGGGCAGCCGCAACCCGGGGATGCCGCTCCTGACCGCGCGGCAGTGCCCGTCGCGGCGGGCAATTAAGCACTTTTCATAACGTCACGGAGGTCAAATTGCAGGCATCGAGCCCGACTCAAGGCGCGCCCAAGGCCAACATGGCCAGTATTGGCCGCGCCATACGCTATCTCGGCCATTACCGAAACTACGCCATCGCCGCCTACTCGGCCCTGATCGTGGCCACAGCGGCGCAGCTTATGGTGCCGCAGTTGGTGCAGCGCATCATCAATGCCGTCTCCAACGGCATGATCGCCCAACAACTGGCAAAGGTACCTGTCGCCTTCCTGCCCAAGGCCCTGGAGATGCTCAAGTGGACGCCGGCCCAGTATGCCAGCTACCAGACGGGTTCAGAGAGCGCCCTGATCTCGGCCGGCCTGCTCATTGTGGCCTTTGCCGTCTCCCTGGGTTTCTTCTCTTTCGCCCAGACCTACATGTCCGAGCGAGTGTCGCAGAGCGTCGCCTACGATTTCCGCAATGATCTCTACGCCAAACTGCAGCGGCTGTCTTTCAGCTATCACGACCGCACGCAGACAGGCCAGCTCATGATCCGCGCCACCGATGACGTGGAGAAGACGCGCCTGTTCATCGGCCAGGGCCTGATGATGACCCTGCAGTCGCTGATCATGCTCATCGGCTCGCTCATCATCCTCTTCATCACCAACTACAAGTTGACCCTGGTCATCCTGCCGATCTTGCCGATCGCGATAGTCGTCTTCTTCGTCTTCTCCCGCCTGGCGCAGCCCTTGTTCATGGAAGTGCAGATTCGCCTCTCGCGCCTCAACGCCATCCTCCAGGAGAACCTGGCCGGAGTCAGGGTGATCCGTGCCTTCGTGCGCGAGCCCCAGGAGCAGCGCCGCTTCAACGCCGCCGCCGATTCCTTGCTGGAGCAGCAGATAAAGGTCTCGCGCACCTTCTCCTTCCTCTTCCCTGTCGTCTTCCTGATCATGAACCTGGGCCAGGCTGCCGTGCTCTACTTCGGCGGCAAGCAGATCATCTACGGCACACTCACGCTGGGCGAGTGGCAGAAGTTCAGCCTATACATAATGTACATCTTCTTCCCGCTGGGTATGCTGGGCATGATCGTCAACCAGATGTCCCAGGCGGCGGCATCCGCCACCCGTATCTTTGAGATCCTGGACACGAAGAACGAAGTCACCGACAAGCCCGGTGCCATAACCCTGCCGCCGATCGAGGGCCGGGTCGAGTTCGACCACGTCACTTTCCGCTACTTCTCCGGCGGCGAGCCGGTGCTGCGGGACATTTCCTTCGTGGCTGAGCCCGGGCAGACGGTGGCTCTCCTGGGGGCCACCGGCAGCGGCAAGAGTTCGATCATCAGCCTGATCCCGCGCTTCTACGACGTCTCCTCCGGCCGGGTGCTGATTGACGGTTACGACGTGCGCGATGTGACCATCGAGAGCCTGAGGGCCCAGATCGGCATCGTCCTGCAGGACACGACCCTGTTCTCCGGCACGGTCCGCGAGAACATCGCCTTCGGCCGCCCGAACGCCAGCATGGACGAGATCGAGGCGGCGGCGCGGGCTGCAGCAGCGCACGACTTCATCATGAGCTTCCCGCAAGGGTACGACACGCCCGTCGGCGAGCGCGGCACGACGCTCTCCGGTGGCCAGAAGCAGCGCATCGCCATCGCTCGCGCCCTACTGATGGATCCGCGCATCCTGATCCTGGACGACTCAACCAGCAGTGTTGACGCGCTCACCGAATACCAGATTCAGCAGGCTTTGCAGCGGCTGATGCAGGGGCGCACCAGCTTCGTCATCGCCCAGCGGATCAGCACGGTGCGCAACGCCGACCAGATCCTGGTCCTGGACAAGGGCCAACTCGTGGCGCAGGGCAGGCATGAGCAGCTGATCGAGGAGAGCCCCATCTACGCCGAGATCTATCACTCGCAACTGATGGAAGAGACGCAGCCTGTACCAGAGATGGTTGCGGCGTCGCTCGCCAGTGCGAGCCCGCTGCCCTTTGCCCGGGGCATGGGCGCTGCGACTGCGACCGATGACGATGGTGCCGGCGACGGGCAAGCCGACGAACGCTGACGGCAGCCAGGCTGCCACGGCCATAACATGCTAACTTCTCAGGAGATATAGATGGGATTTCGTGGTGGTGGTCACGGACCGGGAGGGATGCTGGCGCAGGAGACCAGCAAACCGAAGAACGTCGGCGCTACCCTGCGGCGGTTGCTGACCTATCTCAAGCCCTACTGGCTGCAACTGGTCGGCGTAGTAGTCGTCATGGTGATCAGCGTCTTCACTCAGGTGCAATCGCCAGCTCTGATGGGCCAGACGGTGGACTGTTACCTCACGCCGGCGGAGATGAGCCGCCTGGGCGGCCAGGCGTCGGCGATGCTCGGCTCGCTCGTGCAAGGAAGCGGCGCCTTGACAGGCGGCCAGACGGGCGGGGCAGCGCCTACGGGCCAGGCCCCTGCCACGCCGGCAGCCGGCGCTCCAACGGGCACGACGCAGCTGATGGGCGGCACAAGCAGCGGTAGTTGCCTGTTCGGCCGGCCCGCCCCTGGCTCGCCGCTCACGGCTTATGTGAGCGGCCTCGCCAAGCTGATCCTTGTGCTCACCGGCCTGTACATCATTGGCGCTGCGATGGGTGGGCTGCAGTTCTACTTGATGAACTGGACTGGCCAGCATGTGCTGCGCAACCTGCGCGTTGCTCTGTTCGAGCACCTTCAGCGCCTGCACTTGGGCTACTTCGCCGAGAACGAAGCCGGGGCACTCATGAGCCGCATCACGAACGACATGGACACGTTGCAGCAGGTGATGAACTTCGCCCTGGTCAATGTGGCTAGCGGCTCATTGCTTATCGTCTGGATCGCCTACAGCATGCTGACCCGCAATCTCATCTACGGCCTGATCAGCATGGCGGTCGTGCCCTTCATGATCGTGGCCACGGTCTACATTTCGGGCCAGGCGCGCCGCGCCTACCGTACGACGCGTGTCGCCATCGGCGAGGTGAACGCCAGCCTGCAGGAGAGCATCTCCGGCGTACGGGAAGTGCAGGCTTTCGGGCGCGAGGAAGTGAACATCGAATCCTTCAAGGCGGCGAACGCCGCTAACCGGGATGCGAACATCCGCGCCGTATCCTACACCGCCGCCCTCTCGCCCACGCTCAATGCCCTCGGCTACTTGGCCATCGCCATCGTCGTCATCGTCGGTGGGTTGGCCTTGCTGCGCGGGCAGACGCTCTTCGGCATGAGCGTCACCCTTGGCCTGATCGTCACCTTCCTGGGCTACGTGCAGCGTTTCAACCAGCCCATCCAGCAGATATCGGTGCTCTGGACCAACATTCAAAGCGCCGTGGCTGGCGCCGAACGCATCTTCGGCCTGATGGACGTGGTGCCTGAGGTGCAGGATAAGCCGGATGCGAAGCCGATGCCGCCCATCGTGGGCGAGGTCGAGTTCGATCACGTGTCCGCCGCCTACAAAGAGGGCGAGGAAGTGCTGCACGACATCAGCTTCCACGCCAAGCCGGGCGAGACGGTAGCCATCGTCGGGCCCACGGGCGCAGGCAAGACGACCATCATCAACCTGATCCCGCGCTTCTACGACGTCACCAGCGGCGCCGTGCGCATTGACGGCATAGACGTCCGCGACGTCACTCACGACTCCCTGCGCCGCCAGATCGGCATCGTCCTGCAGGACACGTTCCTCTTCAGCGACACGGTGCTCAACAACATCCGCTTCGGCCGTGAGGACGCGACGGATGAAGAGGTCTATGCAGCGGCCAAACTGGCTCACGCCGACGACTTCATCGCTCGCCTGCCCCAGGGCTACAACACCATGCTCGGCGAGCGCGGTGCCGGGCTTTCCCAGGGGCAGCGGCAACTGATCGCCATCGCCCGCGCCGCCCTGGCCGACCCGCGCATCCTCATCCTGGACGAGGCAACCTCGAGCGTGGACACGCGCACCGAGCGCCAGATCCAGAAGGCATTGGACCGCCTGCTCGAGGGGCGCACCAGTTTCGTCATCGCGCACCGCCTCTCCACCATCCGCAACGCCGATCAGGTGATGGTGCTCGAGAATGGCGAGATCGTGGAGCGGGGCAAGCACGACGAACTGCTGGCGCGCAAGGGCGAGTTCTACAAGCTGTACATGAAGCAGTTCCTGAGCGAGGAGGCGCTTGAGGAAGCTTCCGTGGCCGGCGGCGACGGTGGCGCGGGCCTGGCATCGGACCGCCCTTGAGTGCATGGCATAACAGGGGCACGCGCGCCTCGCAAAGCGTAGCATAGCCGCTTGTGGGCGTCGTGCTGTGGCAGCACGAGGGTGAGCCCTGCCAGCGAGGCCAGCATCAGGCCCTGTGGCCGGTGATCCCCTCCCATCGCGACCTGTCGAGTATAGCCCCTTGTGGGCGCGTCGTAGCCCGGCCATGGGCCGACGCCCACAAGGGGCTATGTTACTTCCCGTTGAACCTCGTGCCGGCTGTGGTATAGTCCCACCCAGAGCAAGGAGGCGATATGGCTATTTCACATGTGCGCTGGGTGAGCAGTGGTTCGCGGGATGACGACGCGGTCCTGGCCTATGCCGGCCGGCAACTGGCGGCGTATGTGCGCAAGCTGAGCGGCCAACGCTGGGACGTGCGCCGCGCTTCGCGGCTGGGCGGCGCCGCCGCGGGCGAGTTCCGCCTCGGGCTGGCGGATCGCCTGCCGGCACCGCCAGGTGTCACGCCTTTGCAGCCGGCCCCCTGGGACGACGGCTTCGCCATTTGGGCCGATGGCGACTCGGCGTACATCGCCGGGCGCAACGCCCGCAGCGTCCTTTTCGGCGTCTATGCTTTCCTGGAGAGCCTGGGGGTGCGCTTCCTGCGCCCGGGCCGCAAGGGCGAGGTGCTCCCCCGTCTCGAGGCGATAGCCCTGCCGGCGTCGCCCATCGTCGAGCAGGCGGAGTACCGGCACCGGGGCCTGTGCATCGAGGGCGCCGTGTCCCTTGAGCATTGCCTGGGCACGATTGACTGGTGCGCCAAGAAGCGCCTGAATACCGTCTTCCTGCAGTTCTTCTCCAGCCGCTACTTCTACAACCAGTGGTACGAGCGCGCCTACAACCCCAAGTACGCTCAGCCCGGGCTCACGGATGAGCAGGCCCTGGCCTACGACGACCGGCTGATCGCGGCCATGAAGCAGCGGGGCCTCATCTTCCATCGCGTCGGCCACTCGTGGACGAGCGCCGCTTTCGACATGCCGCGCTCGGGCTGGGTCAAGGCGAGCAGCGACGAGATCAAGCCCGAGTTCCGGCGCTTCCCGGCCCTGGTCAACGGCGAGCGCAAACTGTTCGGCGACGTGCCCATCAACACCGAACTCTGCTACTCCTACCAACCGGCCTTCGACCGCTTCGTCAACAATGTAGTGACCTACGTCGAGCAGCACCCGGAACTCGATGTCGTGCACGTCTGGCTGTCGGACGCCGTCAACAACAAGTGCGAGTGCGAGGAGTGCCGGCGGCTGAGCATCTCGGATTGGTACGCCAAAGTGATCAATGCTCTCTCGCAGAAGTTGCACGAGCGCGCTCCGGGCAAGCGCTTCGTGTTCCTCTGCTACTTCGAGTTGCTCTGGGCGCCGCAGGAAGTGGCCATTGACGACCAGTACGGCAACGCCATCATGATGTTCGCGCCGATCAGCCGCTGTTACGGACACTCGCTCTTCGACCCGAGCTGCGGCAGCGAAGAGCCCGATGCGCGGCCGGCGCTGAACCAGTTCGTGCAGCCGACCGGCAACGCCTTCCTGGTGCGCCGGCTGGCGGATTGGCGGCGCGCCTTCCAGGGCGATTCGTTCGACTTCGACTACCACCTCATGTGGGCTATCTGGCGGCAGAACACCGACACTGCCCTGGCGCGCGTCTACCACGAGGACTTGCAGCAACTGAAAGAGCATGGCCTGAATGGCATTATCAGCTGCCAGTCGTTCCGCGCCTTCTACCCCTCCGGCCTGGCCATGGCGACGCTGGCCGATGCCCTCTGGAACCCGTCCCAGCCCTTCGAGGAATTGCGCGGGCGCTACCTGCTGGACGCTTACGGCAGCGATGCCGCCTTTGCGGATGAGTACCTGTCCCGCGTCGAGGGCTACCTGGACACAGGGGACGAGCACAAGCGCACCGTGCCTTTCGCCAATGCGAGCGCTGCCCAGCTTGACGAATGCGCCGCCTTCCTGCGCCAGAGCGAGGAGGAACTGAGCCGGCGCAGCCAGGCAGCCGCTGACCCAGCCCAGGCTCTATCGCTGGAACTGCTGGCACACCATGCCTACCTGTTGCAGTACCTGGTGGCGGCACACCAGGCCAGGCTGGCTGGCAGCCAGGCTCGAGCCGAGCGCCAGGTCGAACGGGCGACGGCTTTCCTGCAGCGCACGGAGGCGCGTTACAGCCCCTTCCTCGATACCATGCTGGCGATCAACTGGTCCGTGAAGCCACACGCCTGGTAGGAAGGGCCGGGAACACAGATGGACACGGATAGGCGCAGATAAACGCAGATGGGAGATAGGTGATCTCTCTGTAGCATCGGCGTCAATCGGCGTTCATCCGCGTTCGTCTGTGTTCCCGTTTCCCCGTCTCTTTGTCCATGGTATGCTGAGCAGGCACAGGAGGGCCCGATGCAGGACTACGAGAAGCTTGGCGTGTTCTATCTCGGCCGCGAATACGACGTGAGCACCGGCAAAGCGGGCGACGCTCTCGTCCTCTACGACTCGCGCGACCTGGTGACCCACGCCGTAGTAGTTGGCATGACCGGCAGCGGCAAGACCGGCCTCTGCATAGACATAATCGAAGAGGCGGCGATTGACGGCGTGCCGTCCATCCTCATTGACCCTAAGGGCGACCTCACCAACCTGCTGCTGACCTTCCCCAAGCTGGATGCTGCGTCCTTCCTCCCCTGGGTGAACGCCGACGATGCCGCCCGCAAGGGCCTTTCCCTCGAGGCCTACGCCGAGCAACAGGCGACGCTATGGCGGCAGGGCCTGGCTCAATGGGACGAGAGCGGCGACCGCATCCAGCGCCTGCGGGACGCGGCTGACTTCGCGATCTACACCCCGGGCAGCAGCGCCGGTCTGCCCGTCTCGATTCTGAAGTCGCTGGCCGCCCCGCCGCCGGAGATTCTCGAGGATGGCGAGTTGCTCCAGGAGCGCATCAACGTCACGGTGACCAGCTTGCTGGGCCTGCTGGGCATCGCCGCCGACCCGCTGCAGAGCCGAGAGCACATCCTGCTCTCCACGCTGCTCGGCCAGATGTGGCGCCAGGGGCACGACTTCGACCTGGCCGAACTGATCGCCCAGATTCAGAAGCCACCGATGAACAAGATCGGCGTGCTCGACCTCGAGTCCTTCTACCCCAGCAAGGAGCGCTTCTCGCTGGTGATGGCCCTCAACAACTTGCTGGCCTCGCCCGGGTTCGCCACCTGGCTCGAAGGAGCACCGCTGGATGTCGGGCAGATTCTCTACACAGGCCAGGGGAAGCCACGGGTGGCCATCTTCTCCATCGCCCATCTTGGCGATGCCGAGCGCATGTTCTTCGTCTCGCTGCTGCTGAACCAGGTGCTCGGCTGGATGCGCACTCAGCCGGGAACGACCAGCCTGCGCGCTTTGCTCTACATGGACGAGATCTTTGGCTACTTCCCACCGGTGGCCAACCCGCCCTCGAAGCAGCCGCTGCTCACGCTGCTCAAACAGGCGCGCGCCTACGGGCTGGGCATCGTCCTGGCGACGCAGAACCCGGTTGACCTGGACTACAAGGGCCTGGCCAATGCCGGCACCTGGTTCGTTGGCCGGCTGCAGACGGAGCGGGACAAGGCGAGGCTGATAGACGGCCTGGAGGGAGCGGCGGCGGCAAGCGGCGGCAGCTTCGATCGCCAGGGCACCGAGCGCCTGCTGGCCGGCATCGCTAGCCGCGTCTTCCTCATGAACAATAGCCACGAGGACAGGCCGGTGGTGTTCCAGAGCCGCTGGTGCCTGAGCTATCTGCGCGGCCCGCTCACCAGGGCGCAGATCAAGCTGCTGATGGACCCTTACAAGGCAGCCCAGGCGACTGTTTCAGAAGCGCCCGCCGCCCAGGCGACCGCCACACAGGCGGCGTCCGCTCAGGCGACCGCCGCGCCGGTGCTGGCACCGGCCCCGGCGAGTGGCGCCCCTGTCGCCGCCGCTGCAGTCCCGGCGCCGGCCACTACCGCTGCTCCTGGCGTCGCTGCCGCCGCGCCCCAAGGGGTGCAGCCCACCCTGCCTGCCGATGTGCCCCAGTTCTTCCTGCCCGTGCGTGGGAGTGCCAAGGCGTTGGTCTATCGGCCCATGCTGCTCGGCGCGGCCAAAGTGCGCTTCAGCAACGCCAAGACTGGCACCGAGGCGAAACGGGACGCCGTCTTCCTGACGCCAGTCAGCGACGAAGCCCTGCCGGTCAACTGGGAGGCGGCTGAGGAGGCAGCGATCGCCATCCAGGACCTGGAGAAGTCGACTGAGGCCGGCCAGTTCGCCGACCTGCCGGCAGCAGCGGCCAAGGCGAAGAACTACGTCGCCTGGAGCCGCGACTTCGTCAACTGGCTGTACAGCACGGAGAAACTGGACCTGCTGCGCAGCCCAAGCAGCGGCCTGGTCTCCAACCCGGGGGAGGCGGAACGCGATTTCCGCATCCGCCTGCAGCAGGCGGCGCGCGAGAAGCGGGACGCGGCCGTGCAGGCCTTGCGCCAGAAGTACGCCGCGCGCATCAATGCCCTGCAGGAGAAAGTGCGCCGGGCACAGCAGGCCGTGGAACGCGAGCAGGACCAGGCCAAGCAGGCCAAGATGCAGACCGCCGTCTCCGTAGGCGCCACCTTGCTCGGCGCTTTCCTCGGGCGCAAGACGGCCCTGCGCAGCAACGTCGGCCGGGCGACGACGGCAGTGCGCGGAGCCAGCCGCTCGCTGCAGCAGGACAGCGACGTCGGCCGGGCAAAAGAAACCCTCGCTGCTTACCAGCAGCAGCTTGACGAACTCAACGCTGCCTTCAAGGCGGAGAGCGAGGCCCTGGAGAGCCGCGTTGACCCGATGACGGAAGCGCTCGAGACGTTGACCATCAGGCCCAAGAAGAGCGACATCACGGTGCAACTGGTCGCCCTCACCTGGGCGCCCTACCGCAGCGACGTTCACGGCCAGTTATCGCCAGCCTGGTGAGGCCGCACCGCTTGAGCGGCCGCACCGCCCAAGCGGCAAGAACAGTATCCTGGAGGCACGTACAATGAAGATCGTCGTCATCCTCGGCAGCCGGAATCCCCAGGGCCAGACGGCCAGGGCCGCGAATGCCTTCATCGAAGGGGCGACGCAGGCCGGCGCCGAAGTCGAATCCTTCTACCTGCCCACGATGAACATCCAGCGCTGCAAGCAGTGCGATGAGAATGGCTGGGGCGGTTGCCGCCAGCGCGGCGCCTGCGGCGGCCACCAGGACGACCTGGCGCTACTGGCTGACAAGATGCGCCAGGCAGATGGCGTGGTGTTCGCCACCCCGGTCTACTGGGGCAGCCTGAGCGAGAGCATGCGCGCCTTCACCGACCGGTTGCGCCGCATCACGCGGCACGAGAATGGCCGCCTCGGGATCGAAGGCAAGAAGGCGGTTGGCATCTGCGTCGCCGGCGGCAGTGGCGGCGGCGCCCCCAAATGCTGTGTGGACCTGGAATACACCCTGAGCGTCAGCGGCCTGAACCTGGTGGACCTGATCCCGGCGCGGCGCCAGAACCTGCCGATGAAACTGGGCCTACTGCGCCAGGAAGGCGCCTGGTTTGCCCGAGGCGCCTCCGAGACGGAAGCATAAGTCAGCCGCAGGTGAACGCAGATGAACACGGATAGGCTCACGCATCCATCCGTGTTCATCTGCGTGTATCGGCGGTTACAGCAAGGGCTCGATCTCCTGCCTGTACAAGCGCATGGGGGAGGCAGCGTCGGTGGCGATGGGGCGCAGGCGCACCGAGAAGGTGACCTCCTGCGGCTGCAGCAGGTACTGTTCCAGAGGGCCGGGGCCGCAACTCTGGCTGCCCAGGCCATTTTGGCGCCAGTCCAGGCTGAGGACGGTCTCGCCGCAGGGCTCAAGCTCATAGGTGTGCCTGGCCTGGGTGAGTTGCTCGTCGGTGAACTGGTGCACGCTCATGCTTAGCAGGTCCGCACCGACAGGCGTCGCCGCCATCAAACCGGTCCCGCGCCGGTCGGTGACCGTGGCCCAGCGCACGTCGGACTTGAGGCCGTACTCCTGAGGCAGGACGTAGGGCACGTACTGCTCCGCCACTGTGCCCGCGTACACGCCTACGAGGGCGCTCTCTTTGCGGTCCACGTAACTCTCGTGCGGGCCACGCCCGTACCAGGCGAAACGGTCCAGGTTGCCGGGGAGGCGCATCTGCAGGCCCAGACGGGGCAAGGGCGGTAGGGCGGCCAGCGGCTTGACCGTGGTCTGGATGAGCACGTCGCCCGAGCCATAGAAGCTGTAACTGTACAGGCAGCTGAACGACGGCCGCAGGGAGTAGCCGGCCAGCACGACCTCCACCTGCACCAGCGCGGCGCTGCGCGATTGCCCGGCCAGTTCGACGCGGCGAACGCTGGGTTCCAGGCGGTCCAACCCCGCTTCCCGCCAGGCCCTGGCGATGCGCACGTCATTATCGGTGGGCGCGCGCCAGACGTTGAGGGCAGGCCCGAGGGTGACGAGCGGCATCCCCTGGAATTCCCACTCGGCGATGGTGCCGCGGTAGCCGTCGAAACGGAGCCGGAAGTCCTCGCCTGCAATCTCCAGGTCGCGCCCCTGCTGTTCCACTTTCAGGCTCGGCATGTCCTTGAGCAGGAGCCGCGGCGCCTGCACCTGGGCGACCGGCAGCTCGAACTGGGCCGTCGCCAGTTCGTGGCCGCGCTTTGCCCAGAGCTTATCCTCGGCCAGGGTGAAGCGGAAGTCGAGCCAGTAGCTGGCGCCGGGCCGCGGTTGCGCCGGCAAGGCGTAGGGCAGGGTGAACTCGCGCCCTTCCCCGGCCGGGATGTCGAGCGCCGGCAGGCGGCCCTGCGCCAGCACGTCGCCATCGCAGCTGAGCTTCCAGGCCCCTTCGAGGCCAGCCAGCGAGATGAAGAAGTAGCGGTTGCGTAGCCTCACCTTTCCGGCCCGAAGGTCAACCGCCTCCACCTGTACCGGCTCGATGATCTTCTTGTACTCGAGCAGGCCCGGGTAGGGCGTCCGGTCCGGGAAGTTGAGGCCGTCCACGCAGAAGTTGCCGTCGTTCGGCTTGTCGCCGAAGTCGCCGCCGTAGGCCCACCATTGCTCACCCTCGGGCGTGAACATGCGCACACTGTGGTCAACCCATTCCCAGACGCAGCCACCCATCAGGCGCGGGTACTGGCGGATCGTCTCCCAGTACTCTTTGAGGTTGCCCGGGCCATTGCCCATGGCGTGGGCATATTCGCACATGAAGAAGGGCCGGGGGTCATCGGTGCGTGCCCCCTGAGCGGCCAGGTATGCCACTGAAGGGTACATACAGCTGACGATGTCAACCACACGCTCTTCGTGGGCGCTCTCGAAGTGGATCGGGCGTGTTGGGTCGGCCTGGCGGATCCAGGCGGCCATGGCGTCGTGGTTCTTGCCGTAGCCCGTCTCATTGCCAAGCGACCAGATGATGATCGAGGGGTGGTTCTTGTCGCGTTCCACCATGCGCTCGGCGCGCTCGACGAAGGCGGCCGTCCAGGCCGGGTCGTTGGATAGCTGGGCCCAGTCGCCGGCCGGCTGCATGCCGTGCGCCTCGAGGTCCGCCTCGTCTATGACGAAGAGGCCGAAGCGGTCGCACAGGTCCAGCCAGCGTGGATCGTTGGGGTAATGGGAGGTGCGCACGGTGTTGATGTTGTGCTGCTTCATGGCGGTGATGTCTTGCAGCATGGACTCATAGGAGACGGCGTGGCCCAGGTCCGGGTGCGTGTCGTGCCGGTTGACGCCCTGGAGTTTGACGGGCACGCCGTTGACGAGAAAGACGCCGTTCTTGACCTCGATGCGCCGGAAGCCAACGGCGAAGCTCTCTACCTCGAGGAGGGAGCCGCCGGAGTACAGGCCGAGCAGCAGCGTATAGAGGTAGGGGTCTTCGGCGGACCACTGGTGCGGCGCGGAGATGGGGAATGCCGCGGTGATTTCGCGATCCGCGCCTGCGGCTAGCTCCGGGCCGGGCGCCAGGGATTGTTCCAGCAGCGTGTGCCCCTCGGCGTCGAGCAGCTTGAGGCTGACGCGGTCGGCGGCGGCAGGACTGCCGGCGTAGTTGTGGAGGAGCAGGCGCAGGTCGAGGCTGCCATCGCGGTAGCTGTCGTCGAGCAGAGCGCGGATGCGCACATCGCGCAGGTGCAGCTTGGGCGTGGCGAAGAGATAGACGTCGCGGAAGATGCCGGATAGGCGCCACATGTCCTGGTCCTCGAGGTAGGAGCCGTCGGACCACTGGAAAACCTGGACGGCGAGCACGTTCCTGCCCGGCCGGAGCAGCGGCGTGGCATCGAACTCGCTCGGCATGTGGGCGACCTGGCTGTAGCCGAGCAGTTGCCCGTTGAGCCAGACGTAGAAGGCGGAGTCCACGCCATCGAAATTGAGGAAGACCTGCCGGCCGTCCCAGTCCTCGGGCAGCGTGAACTCGCGGCGGTAGAGGCCGACCGGGTTATCCTGGGGCACGCGTGGCGGGTCCACCGGATAGGGGTAGTTGACGTTGGTGTAGTTCGGCTTGCCGTATGCCTGGCAGAGGGGGTCGCTGCGGTCCTGGCCGATCATCTGCCAGTTGCTGGGCACGGGTATGACGTCCCAGGCATCGTCGCAGTAGTCCGCGCTCTGGAAGCCATCGGGCAGGCAGGCGGGGTTCGGGGTGTAGTAGAATCTCCAGTAGCCGCTGAGGAGGCGGAAGAAGGGAGAGGCGGCGCGGTCGCCGGAGCTATCGCCGCGAGCTGCTGCCAGGGCCGATTCCTCGTCGGCGAAGGGCAACAGGGTGGCATGGGCGGGTTGGCGATTGCGCTGGAGGAGTTGCGGGTTCTCCCAATCAGGCTGGTCACATTCAGGGTACAGGCGCATATGCGTACCTCCGAGCAAAGTCAGTGTAGCGAAGGTCTGCCCTAGCTTAGCCAATGCTTGGCGAACGGTCCAGGCGGGTTTGTGTGGGGAGGTGCCTTCTGGCCAGGGAAGGGAACACTGATGGACACAGATTGGCGCGGATGAACGCCGATCAGGACGGATATTGTCTTTGTATATCGGCGTGAATCTGCGTGTATCGGCGTTGATCTGTGTTCCTTTTTCCCGTGATGCCGGGGAAGGGAACACTGATGGACACAGATTGGCGCAGATGAACGCCGATCAGGACGGGTACTGTTTTTGTATATCGGCGTGAATCTGCGTGTATCGGCGTTGATCTGTGTTCCCTGAGAAGGGCGCGGGTCACGGTGCCAACCGGCGATGGCGGGCATCACCGGCGGCGGCTTTCTGGAGGTTGCCTGCCTCGGTCTCCCTGCAGGTCATGACGGGCCGGCCTCGATGGTGACCGGTTACGCTCTTGCCCCGCGCCCACTGCAGGTCCGCTGGAACCCTTGCCGGCTTGATGCTATACTGGCGCTCGCTGCTTTGGGCGACTGGCCTGGTCACCACGACCGGCGCGAGGCAGCCCTGGAGATAACACCGCTGAAATCGCTGGCGCGCGGCCTGGCCCTCACCTCACTCGGGGCGAGCATTCTAACCTACCATCGCGTCCGCTCGGGGGCGCTTGACCCGACGC
>DAOTVV010000056.1:0-32327 GCA_034436255.1 Anaerolineae bacterium | reverse complement strand
CTGGAGTGCCATCGGACGCACTTTTCGGCCTTGGGATGCTCGGTGGTACGCCCCATGACCATGTTGAGCCCACGTTCGCGCTGGTGACGGCCCCCTGATCTGTATTCAGTTGCGGCGCAAAGCCAAGGGGCCGCTAAGCGAAGGCGCCAAATGGGGCTCGAGGCATATATGTGCCGGGCCTCATTTCGCTTCCGAGGAGACCGGGCAGGGAAGCGTCCCTGCCACTTGCTGATAGTGAGGGGAAAACAAAGAGCCTGGCAGACGGAACTTCTCGCGCTTCTGCCAGGCTCCCTCAGTGAAGCTTGGTGCCGAAGCCCAGACTTGAACTGGGGACCCCCTGATTTTCAGTCAAGTGCTCTACCAACTGAGCTACCTCGGCCCGCCTGGATTACTCCAGACGCCCTTATTCTATTGTCAGGCTCGCCCGCCTGTCAAATGTCTGGCCGGAAACAACCGCTCGCTGCTCTGGCGAATCACGCGATCTGCAGGTAGCATTGCTTGCCAAACCACGGTTGTCTGACACATGGCGGGGGGCCGGCCATTCGCGACCAACCAATCATGGAACTGTCGCATCGCCAGTCCTGCCGCTATGACCGCAAGGGAGGGAAACTGCGACATCATGGTGAACATCATCACGGATAGCACAGCCGACCTGGGCGAGCAATTGGCCCGAGAGCACCAAGTGCACGTCGTTCCCCTGTCTGTGTACATCGGAGGCAAGACATATCGAGACGGGGTTGATCTCGGGGCTGAGGATGTCTTCCGCCTGGTTGAGGAAACCGGCGAGTTGCCAAAGACCTCTGCGCCTACGATCGCCGAGTTCAAGGAGGCTTTTGAGAGTGCGGAGGAGAGCATCTACATTGGTATCTCGTCGCGCCTCTCCGCAAGCGTGGCCAATGCCAACCTGGCAGCCCAACTGCTCCCGGACCGACGGATCCATGTGGTTGATTCGCTCAGCCTATCGACCGGAATCGGTCTCTTAGTGTTGATGGCCTGCGACCTGCGGGATCAGGGCCTGCCACCGGATGAGATAGTTGCCAGGACGAAGGCAGCCGTGCCGAAGCTGCATGTGCACTTCATCGTTGACACTCTCAGATACCTCTATCTCGGCGGACGCTGCACCGCAGTGGAGAATCTGTTCGGCAGCGTGCTGAAGATCCGGCCGGTACTGGAGACCCGGGCGGACGGAACGCTTGGCGTGGCGGACAAAGTGCGCGGGCCCCGCAGACGAGGTCTGCAGTGGATGCTGGACGACTTTGCGGCACATGCCGATCAGACGGACCTGAGCCGAGTATTCGTCACCCATGCCGGTTGCCCTGAGGATGCTGACTACCTGGCCCGCGAGATACGCACGCGATTTGGTGCAACAGTTCTCACGACAACTGCCGGGGCAGTCATCTCCAGCCACTGTGGTCCTGGGACGATTGGCGTCTTGTATCTCACCGTCTGATAGGGGGAAAAGCGGGCTGTTCCCGGTTGCGACCGCTTCCGGCCAGCAAGTCACTGGGGCTGGTCGGAGCTTCGCTGGCTGGCCTGTGCCAATCCCGTCTGCCCGCCCGCTCGGATCGGCGACCACGCTCTTGTCCGTGAGCGGGCCCAGTAAGCACTGGGCCCGCTGCCCGCGAGGCGCGAGTGAGCGAGAGCCAATGTTGACAGGACGAATTCTGAATGGTAGCATAAGCGTTACATTTCCGAGGTGACCACTTGGCTGGTTCCGAAGATCACGCTTTGGCCCTAACCCTTACCATTTCCGTGCTCCTCACCGTAGAGGAGCGTTAACGGTTTGTCGGGAGGGTCTGGGCCGGCTGTCTGAACTAGATAGGTTTCGAAGTCAACGAACCTCCCGACCGGGAGGTTCGTTCTTTTGTGTGACATTGGCGAGAAAGCTGGGAGAAGAAGCACCGCCGTTTTTCGACGCAGCGATACGTTTCTGGCAGCAGTCTTCTGGACGTATCGCTCACAGCTGCTCTGCATACGAAGGGGCGCGCCCTTCGCGTCATAGAGACTGAGATGGGTCGCAGGGGGTGAAGTCATGGATGTGAACACAAGCAGCAGGATGCGCAGCGATCAGATCAAGCTTGGCATCGAGCGTGCTCCCCACCGGTCGCTGCTGCGGGCCCTCGGCCTGAGCGATGCGGAGATGGGCCGGCCCTTCATTGGTGTCGTCAATTCCTACAGTGAGGTGATCCCCGGTCACCAGAATCTGGACAAGGTCGCGCAGGCCGTGAAGGACGGTGTGCGCATGGCCGGAGGCGTCCCCTTCGAGGTGGAGGTTCCCGGGGTCTGCGACGGCATCGCCATGAACCATCCTGGCATGTGCTTCTCGCTTGCCAGCCGTGAACTAATAGCCGACGCGGTCGAGACTCTGGCGCAGGCGCATGCTTTCGACGCTCTCGTGCTTGTCGCCAGTTGTGACAAGATCGTGCCCGGTATGCTGATGGCCGCTGCCCGTTTGAATATCCCGGCCATAATCGTCTCTGGCGGCCCCATGTTGGCCGGCCATTATCGCGGCCAGATGGTAGACCTGAACAGCGTGTTCAGCGCTGTTGGCTCAGTCGTAAACGGTGACATGACGGTCGAGACCCTGGACGAGATTGAGCGCCTGGCGTGCCCGGGTTGCGGATCCTGCGCTGGCATGTTCACTGCCAATACCATGAACTGCCTGAGCGAGGGGCTCGGGATGTCGCTCCCTGGCAACGGCACGGTGCCGGCTGTCACCGGGGCACGCCTGGCCCTGGCGCGTGAGACGGGCATGCGGGTCGTAGAACTGCTGCAGGAGAACCTGTGCCCGCGCGACATCCTGACTCCGGCAGCTTTCGAGAATGCCTTGCGCCTGGACATGGCTTTGGGCGGATCCACCAATACCGTGCTGCATCTGGTGGCCATCGCTCATGAAGCTCAGGTGGAGATCAGCCTGCCTTACATAAATAAGCTCAGCGACTCCACGCCCCACCTGTGCAAGATGAGCCCCGCGGTAGGGGGGCACCGGATCGAGGAACTGGATGCGGCGGGTGGAATTCCAGCAGTGATGAAGCGACTGGATCAGGCAGGGCTGGTGGACCGATCGGTTGCTGTCGTCGCCAAGGGTGGCTGGGAGGCAACCCTTGCACGGGCACGAGTGCTAGACGACGAGGTGATCCGTCCGCTGGAGCAGGCCCACGCGCAGACAGGGGGGCTGGCTATCCTGTTCGGCAACCTTGCGCCCAATGGTGCGGTGATCAAGCGGGCCGCAGTCGCCCCCGATCGCTGGCGCTTGCGCGGGCCGGCGCGGGTGTTCAACAGCGAGGAGGAGGCGACGAAGGCGATCATGGCCAAGCAGTTCGACCTGGGCGACTTCATCGTAATCCGTTATGAAGGGCCAAAGGGTGGCCCGGGGATGCGCGAGATGCTGACGCCGACTTCGCTGCTCTCTGGCATGGGGCTGGACGGGAAGGTTGCGCTGCTCACGGACGGCCGCTTCTCCGGTGCGACGCGGGGTGCAGCGATGGGTCACTGTTCGCCCGAGGCAGCTGAGGGCGGGCCGATAGCGGCCTTGCGCGATGGTGACATTATCAGAATGGACATTGCCGAGCATCGGCTCGAGGTGGAACTTGATGACGACGAGATCGCACGACGGCTGGCCGCGCTTCCGGCGTGGCAGCCACGCATTCAGCATGGCTATCTGCGCCGCTACGCCAGGTTGGTGACATCGGCGAGCACGGGTGCAGTTTTCCGCGAAGACTAGCCCGTGGCGGCGAGAACGATTGAGGAGGACGTGATGGAACTGAACGGTGGGCACATTGTCTGGGAGAGTCTGCTCCGCGAAGGGGTGGACGTTGTCTTCGGCTACCCCGGTGGCAGTGTCATTGACCTGTATGATGCGCTGCTTGACTACCCCATCCATCACGTACTTGTACGCCACGAGCAGGGTGCTGCCCACGCAGCCGATGGCTACGCGCGCTCAACCGGCAAGGTGGGCGTCTGCGTTGCGACTTCGGGCCCGGGGGCGACGAACCTGGTCACTGGTATAGCCACAGCGTACATGGATTCAGTGCCGATGGTGGCGATCACTGGTCAGGTCGGTATGTCGGTCCTGGGGCGGGACTTCTTCCAGGAGGTGGACATAACAGGAATCACGCTGCCGATCACCAAGCATAACTACCTGGTGACAGACGTGCACGACCTGGCGCCCATTCTGAAAGAGGCGTTTTACCTCGCGAGGACGGGCCGCCCCGGACCGGTCCTGGTGGACATCCCCAAGAACGTGCAGCAGGCCAAGGCCGAATTCGTCTACCCTGATGGCATTGACTCACCTGGCTACAGGCCCAGCGTACGAGGGAACATGCGCCAGGTGAAGATGGCGGCTCAACTGATGAACGAGGCTACCCGGCCCCTGATCATTGCCGGCGGTGGCGTGAATCGGGGCGGAGCCTGGGGTGAGTTGCGTTCGCTTATGGAGCGGTACCGCGCCCCGGTGGCCATGACTCTTATGGGGCTGGGTGCCTTCCCTGAGAATGATCCCCTGAGCCTCGGTTTTATCGGGATGCACGGCGCAGCATCGGCCAACCACGCCGCCGACAGGGCAGACCTGATCGTTGCGATTGGCATGCGCTTCAGCGACCGGGTCACTGGTAAGTGGTCGGCCTGGGCGCCCAATGCGAAGATTGTACACATAGACGTGGACCCGGCCGAGATCGGCAAGAACATCCAGCCACACGTTCCCATAGTTGGCGACGTGGCTCACGTTCTGCGCCAACTCAGCCCCCTGGTCGAAGCGCGGACGTTTGAACCATGGTGGGACGTGATCGAGGTCTGGAAGAGCGAAGATCGCGAGCGGGATATTCTCAGTTACGAGACCAGCGAGTTGGTGCCACCGTACGTGATCCATCGCCTTTCGGAAATCACCAAGGGCAACGCGCTAATGGTCTCGGACGTGGGCCAGAACCAGATGTGGGAGGCGCAGTACTATCAGCACAACCGGCCTCGTTCCCTCTGCACCTCCGGCGGGTTGGGCACGATGGGTTACGCCATTCCGGCGGCCATCGGTGTGCAAATGGGCAACCCCAACGACCTCGTCTGGGTGGTCGCTGGAGATGGTGGGGCTCAGATGACGATCAACCAGTTGGGGACGATTGCCCAGGAGAAGTTGCCGATCAAAATCGCCATCCTCAACAACAGCTATCTGGGCATGGTGCGCCAGTGGCAAGAGATGTTCTACTGCCGTCGCTATTGTGCCACGCCTATTACAAGCCCCGATTTTGTGAAGGTCGCGGAAGCCTATGGAATTGCGGGGCGCATGGTTGCTTGCAGGGATGACGTGGATGAGGCTCTCCAGGCAGCGATGGACACGCCTGGTCCCTACGTGATCGAGTTCAGGGTCAAACCTGAGGAGAACGTCTACCCGATGGTCCCCGCGGGCCAAACCGTGCAGGACATGATACGGCGCCCGCGCTACAACGGGCCCACGCTCAGCGAGGAGGCAGGCTAGATGCGCCACGTCATTGTTGCCTTGATGGAGGACAAACCAGGGGTTCTGAACCGGGTGGCCAGCCTGTTCCGGCGCCGCAACTTCAACATTGACAGCCTGGCGGTTGGGCACAGTGAGACGCCCGGCATCTCGCGGATGACGATCGTTGTCGCGGGCGATGATCGTACGCTTGAGCAAGTGGCAAAGCAGTTGCACAAGCTCATCAATGTCACGAAGGTGTTCGATCTCAGTGGGGCGGAAAGCGTCGAACGGGAATTGGCACTCGTGAAGGTACATGCCACTCCGAACAACCGAACCGAGGTGATCGAATTGGCCAATATCTTCCGAGGCAGCATCATTGACGTTTCGCCCGAGTCCCTGATAATCGAGATCACCGGCACGGCAGACAAGATTGACTCGCTCGTCGAACTCCTGCGCCCATATGGGGTAAAGGAGTTGTCGCGCACAGGGGTACTGGCCATCGCACGGGGATGACCAGGCCGTGGCAAGGGGCGTCTTCTTTCACACATGTTGCTCGTCCGGGGATGACGCGGACCGCTCTGCGTAACGCGCGCATCCCACTATCTAGCTCAGTCAGACGTAGGAGGCGATATCATGGCGACGATGTTCTATGACGCTGATGCGGACCTTGGCGCCCTCCAGGGAAAGAAGATAGCCATCATCGGCTATGGCAGCCAGGGCCACGCCCACGCCCTGAACCTGAAAGAGAGTGGGCTGGACGTCCGCGTCGGTCTTTACGCGGGCAGCAAGTCCAAAGCGTTGGCCGAAGAGGCTGGCCTGCGCGTTCTTGAGACTCGCGAGGCGGCAGCTGAGGCCGACATCATCATGATGCTGTGCCCCGATCAGGTGCAACGACAGGTGTATGAGGAGGATATCCGCCCCAACCTGAGCGAGGGCAAGACGCTAATGTTCGCTCATGGCTTCAATATCCATTACAACCAGATTGTGCCCCCATCCAACATTGATGTGAGCATGGTCGCCCCTAAGAGCCCTGGGCACATGATGCGCCGCGTCTACACAGAGGGCGGTGGCGTCCCTGCGCTTGTTGCTGTCTATCAGGATTACTCTGGCAGGGCCAAGGCTATGGCGCTTGCCTATGCCAAAGGCCTGGGCTCGACCAGAGCCGGTGTGATCGAGACCACCTTTGCCGAAGAGACGGAGACTGACCTCTTCGGCGAGCAAGCCGTTCTCTGTGGTGGTGTCACGGCGCTGGTGAAGGCCGGGTTCGAGACGCTCGTGAACGCTGGTTACCAGCCGGAGATCGCCTACTTCGAGTGCCTGCATGAACTGAAACTGATCGTTGACTTGATGTACCAGGGCGGCATGAGCTACATGCGTTACTCGGTGAGCGATACCGCCGAGTACGGCGACTACACCGCTGGCCCGCGCATTATCAACGAGGCCACCAAGGCTGAGATGCAGCAGATCCTGAGCGAGATCCAGGATGGGACATTCGCCAAAGACTGGATCTTGGAGAACCAGGCTGGCCGGCCGTCGTTCAATGCGATGCGCCGCCGCGAGCGCCAGCACATGATCGAGCGAGTCGGTTCGGAGCTGCGGGCGATGATGCCCTGGCTCAAGAAGCGCTAGTCAACCCTAACAAGCAGGAAGGCCGCTTCGTCTGGCTCAGGCCGAGCTTGGCCGTGACCAGACGGCGGCCGCAAACGGATGGCGACTGCCAGAAGGGGGTGGTGTCCCTGGACGATGGCCTTGTTGATCTGGAGAAGAGTGTCCGTGGGAGCGAGCCAAACCAACCAGTAACAGCTACAGTATCCAGTGAGGGCAGGAATATGGATAAGGTCATCATCTTTGACACCACCCTTCGGGATGGTGAGCAATCTGCCGGCGCCACCATGACCATCGAGGAGAAGCTCGATGTCGCCAGGCAGTTGGCCCGGCTGAAAGTGGACGTCATCGAAGCCGGCTTCCCGGCCGCTTCGCCGGGTGACCTGGACGCCGTGCGCCAGATCGCCGTCGAAGTTGCCGGCCCGGTGATCTGTGGCCTGGCGCGGACGACCAAGAGTGACATTGACAAGTGCTGGGAGGCCATCCAGCACGCGCCGAAGAAGCGCATCCACACTTTCATAGGGACCTCTGACATCCACCTGGAGCACAAGCTGCGCCTGACGCGCGAGCAGGCTCTGGCCATCGCGCGCGATATGGTGGCTTACGCCCGGGAGAAATGCGAAGATGTCGAGTTCTCGCCGGAGGATGCCGGTCGTTCTGACCCCGAGTATCTCTACCAGGTCTTGGAGGCGGTAATCGAGCAAGGGGCGACGACTGTCAACATCCCCGACACGGTCGGGTACTGTCTGCCTGACGAGTTCGGCCGCCTAATCGCCGGCATAAGGAAGAATGTGCGGGGCATCGAACGCTGCGTGATCTCGGTGCATTGCCACAACGATCTGGGTCTGGCTACTGCCAATGCGATCATGGGTGTGATAAACGGTGCCCGCCAGGTCGAGTGCACGATCAATGGCATTGGCGAGCGCGCCGGCAACACGGCTCTCGAAGAGATAGTGATGGCCATCAAGACGCGGCCGCAGTTGCTGAACTGCCGCACCGACATCGTGACCGAGCAGATTCACATCGCCAGCCAGATGGTCTCGCAGTACACCGGCTTCCGCGTGCAGCCGAACAAGGCGATCGTGGGTAGCAACGCTTTCGCCCACGAAGCGGGTATCCATCAGGCGGGTTACCTGCGCAACCCCATGACCTATGAGATCATGACCCCGGAGTCGGTTGGCCTGAGCCAGAGCAGCCTGGTGCTGGGGAAGCATTCGGGCAGGAACGCGTTCAAGTCCCACCTGACGAAGCTCGGTTACTCGCTGTCCGACGCCGAGATTGACCAGGTGTTCGCCCGGTTCAAGGAATTGTGCGACAAGAAGAAACTGGTGAGCGACGCCGACATCGAAGCGCTCATCGAGGATGAGCTTTACCAGCCGGAGGAAGTCTACAGCCTCGAACACGTGCAGGTGACGTGTGGTGACCACAGCATACCTACAGCGACCGTTCGCCTGAAAGGTCCCAACGGCGTGCTGCAGGATGCTGACCTCGGCACGGGCCCGGTTGACGCCGTCTATCGAGCAATCAACCGCATCGTGCGGGAACCTAATGAACTGATCGAGTTCTCCGTGCAAGCTGTCACCGAGGGGATAGACGCACAGGGTCGGGTGACGATCCGGATCGAGGCCGAGGTCGAGAATGGCAATGGTGGCAGTGTGCGTCGTATCTACAGCGGCAAAGGCGCCGATACGGACATCATCGTCGCCAGCGCGAAGGCGTACATAAGCGCTCTGAACAAACTGATCGGTGCCAGGCAGCAGCGGGAGCACAACAAACAAGTGGCTGGTGCCAACACGAACGGGGCCTGACAGCTTGGGGCCCATCAAGACCGACTGAGAGGGTGCGCATGAAGAGCATGACTCTGGCCGAGAGGATCCTGGCGGCACACTGTGGTCGTGACGAAGTCTCCGCCGGCGAGTTCATTGATGTCAGCGTGGACGTGATCCTCGCAAACGATATAACCGCCCCCATCGCCATCCGGGAGTTCGAGAAGATTGGGGTGGAGAAGGTATCCGACCCGGAGCGCATCGTCCTCGTGTGTGACCATTTCACACCCAACAAGGACATCGCCTCAGCCCGCCAGTGCAAGCAGATACGAGAGTTCGCGCGGGCGCAGGGGATCAGCCATTTCTACGATGTTGGCTTGGTGGGCATTGAGCATGCCCTTCTCCCGGAGCAAGGGCTGGTGTTGCCTGGCCAGGTCGTGGTTGGGGCCGATTCACACACGTGCACCTACGGGGCGCTGAGCGCTTTTGCCACGGGCATGGGCTCGACGGACATTGCGGCCGCCATGGCCACCGGGCGCATCTGGATGCGAGTGCCTGAGTCCATGCTCTTCTACTTCGAGGGGCAGTTGCAGCCCTATGTGACCGGCAAAGACCTAATCCTCCATGTTATCGGCGATATCGGCGTTGACGGCGCTCTTTACCGTGCGATGGAGTTCAGTGGCCCCACGATAGAGTCCCTAAGCATGGATAGCCGATTCACGATGGCGAACATGGCCATCGAAGCCGGGGCTAAGGCTGGGCTGTTCCAGTTCGACGACAGGACTCGCGCTTATGTTGCCGAGAGGCCGCATAAGGCCTACCGGATCTTCTCTTCGGCGGTAGATGCCAGCTATGCGGAGGTCATCAACTATGATGCTAGCCGCATTCCGCTGATGGTGGCCATGCCGCATCTGCCCAGCAACGTTGCGCCTGCGTCGTCTCTTCGCGACATTCGCATTGACCAGTCCGTCATCGGCTCCTGCACTAACGGGCGCATCGAGGATTTGAGAGTGGCGGCCGAGCTGATGAAAGGCCGCAAGGTCGCGAACGGTGTGCGCTGCATTGTCATCCCGGCGACACAGCAGATTTATCTGCAGGCAGTGCGAGAAGGCCTGATCGAAACCTTCATCGAGGCCGGAGCTGCCGTAAGCACACCTACCTGTGGGCCGTGCCTGGGTGGCCATATGGGCGTCCTGGCGGAAGGCGAGCGCTGCATTTCCACCACGAATCGCAACTTCGTGGGCCGCATGGGTGCCCGCGAGAGCGAGGTCTTCCTTGCTGGCCCGGCAGTAGCCGCAGCCAGCGCCATACTTGGCCGGATCGGCATTCCTCAGGAGCTGTGACATGCGTCCACTCAAGATAGCACTCGTTGGCATCGGCTTGGTGGGCACCGAGATCGTGCGTGTCCTCAAAGAGCGCAACTTCCCGATGTCGGAGCTCAGAGTTATCGCGACGCGGGAGCGGGAAGAGGAGATTGACGGGCAGACCTTTCAGGTGACCACGGCTGCGCCTGAGCGCTTCCGAGGCATTGACCTGGCGTTCTTCGCCGGCACGGAAGGGGCACGCGGAGCGTCTCGAGAGTGGGGCTGGCTGGCAGTAGAGCAGGGCGCGATTGTCATTGACAACGGCGATGATTTCCGTATGGATGACCGCGTGCCTCTCGTTGTGCCGGAGATCAACGCGGAGGCCCTGCGTGCTCATCAGGGCTTCATCGCCAACCCCAACTGCTCAACCATCCAGATGGTTGTAGCACTGGCGCCGCTGCACAGGGCTGCCAGAATCAAGCGCATTGTCGTGAGCACCTATCAGGCAGTGTCGGGGACGGGCAAGAGCGCGGTGGACGAACTCATCGAGCAGACGGTGCGTACGGTGCGTGGGGAAGAACCGGAGCCGCATGTGTATCCGCATCCGATAGCCTTCAACTGCCTGCCGCACATCTCCAGCCTGAAGGATGAATACCCCGGTTACTACGGCGAAGAGATCAAGATGATCAAGGAGACGCGCAAGATCCTGGGTGAGCCAGAATTGAAGGTGAGCGCGACCTGCGTGCGCGTGCCGGTGTTCAACGGCCACAGCGAAGCGATCAACGTCCAGTTCGAGCGGCCGATCTCTGCCGACGAGGCGCGCGAGATCCTGAGCAACGCCCCGGGCGTTTTCGTGCTGGACAAGCCGGCCGAGGCCGGTTATGCGACTCCGCGCTTTGTATCGGGCAAGGATGAAGTCTTCGTCAGCCGCATTCGGCAAGACACGAGCGCCGAGAATGCCCTGGACATGTGGGTCGTGGCGGACAACATCCGCAAGGGCGCGGCTCTGAACGCGGTGCAGATAGCCGAGAAGATGATCGAGATGGGCTTGCTGCCCAGGAGCTAGGAATGGGCTACAACGCCTGGCTGGAGTGCGTACGCGGGTGCGGTCAGCGGTACCCAATCGGCCAGATCGTGTACCGCTGCGAGAAGTGCGGCGGCCTTCTCGACGTAGAACACGATTTCGAGGAATTGAGCCGGCGCTCTCCGGCGGCGTGGATGCGCCTGTTCGATGAGAGAAGGCGAACGAACGAGTGGCCGTACGGGAGCGGTGTCTGGGGTAAGAAGGAGTGGGTGGCTCCATGGGTGAGCAACGAGAATGTTGTGTCAATGTACGAGGGCCACACCAACCTCTTCTGGGCGGAGCGACTGGGCAAGGAGATCGGTCTACCAGACCTTTGGGTGAAGCTCTGTGGCAACAACCACACGGGCTCATTCAAGGACCTGGGCATGACGGTGCTTGTCTCGTCGGTGCGGCAGATGATCGCCGACGGCACGCCCATCCGGGCGGTAGCTTGCGCATCTACGGGTGACACTTCGGCGGCCCTGGCTGCCTATTGCGCTGCCGCCGGCATTCCGGCTGTCGTCATCTTGCCGCGAGACAAGGTGTCCACCGGCCAGTTGGTGCAGCCCATGTCCAACGGAGCATTGGTGCTTTCCCTGGATACCGACTTCGACGGCTGCATGGCAGTTGTCAAGAAGGTGGCCGAGGACAAGAGCATCTACCTGGCGAACTCGATGAATCCGCTGCGCATGGAAGGGCAGAAGACCGTTGGCATCGAGATAGTCGAGGAGTTCGACTGGGAGGTGCCTGATGTCATCGTCATGCCCGTCGGCAACCTGGGCAACGTGAGCGCCCTCGGCAAGGGGCTGCTCCTTATGAAACGGCTTGGGTTGATCCGTAAGCTGCCACGTCTTGTCTGCGCTCAGGCTGAGCGAGCCAACCCGCTCTATCGCAGCTATCTGACCGGTTTCCAGCACTTCGAGCCGGTACAGGCCCAGAAGACTTTGGCGAGCGCGATCCAGATCGGCAACCCTGTGAGCTACGAGCGGGCTGTAAAAGTGCTGAGGCAATTCGATGGCATAGTGGAGCAAGCCAGCGAAGACGAACTGGCCAACGCGGCGGCCCGAGCGGACCGCACGGGCATGTACACGTGCCCTCATACGGGTGTGGCCCTGGCAGTGCTCTTCAAACTGATAGAGCGAGGTGACATTCGCCGCGACGAGCGTGTCGTTGTGATCAGTACAGCGCATGGGCTCAAGTTCACTGATTTCAAGGTTGGGTACCACAGAGGCACACTGCCTGACGTGCAGTCCCGGTTTGCGAATAAGCCGGTGGAGCTACCGGCGGATTACGGGGCCGTAATGGATGTGCTCAACGAACGTTTCCCATCCTGAAGGGGAGAAGACTATGCCGCTTAGAGGCAAGGTGTGGAAGTACGGGGATAACGTGGATACCGACGCCATCATCCCGGCGCGCTACCTCAATGTGTCGGAGCCGGTGGAGTTGGCCAGGCACTGCATGGAGGACATTGACCCGACTTTCGCCGGCCAGGTGCAGAAGGGTGACATAATCGTGGCCGGGCGAAACTTCGGGTGCGGCTCGTCGCGCGAGCATGCCCCGCTCGCCATCAAGGCCTGCGGCGTGAGTTGTATCATCGCCGAGAGTTTCGCGCGCATTTTCTTCCGCAACGCAATCAACATTGGCTTGCCAATCCTGGTATCGCCTGAGGCCGTGGCCGGCAGCCAGAAGGGGCAGGAACTTGAGGTAGACCTGGCCAGTGGGCAGGTCCGCAACTTGGCAACAGGTGCCACCTTTCAGGCGCAGCCGTACCCGGACTTTATGCTGCAGATCGTGAGTGCCGGAGGCCTGGTGAGCAAGGTGCGGGCTGATCTCGGGCTGGGGGAGCAATAGGAGGGCGCATGCAGGCCAAGATAGCTGTACTGCCGGGTGATGGTATAGGCCCTGAAATTGTGGCTCAGGCCACGAGAGTGCTGCGTCAGGTC
The DNA here is from genome assembly GCA_034436255.1 of Anaerolineae bacterium. Taxonomy (GTDB): domain Bacteria; phylum Chloroflexota; class Anaerolineae; order DRVO01; family DRVO01; genus DAOTVV01. The sequence goes on along the minus strand of DAOTVV010000056.1, from coordinate 19,218 downwards.
GAGCATGTTTTCGGGCACGCTTTCGACATGCAGGAAGCCCTTATCGGGGGCATAGCGATAGACCAGACGGGCACAGCGTTGCCGGACGAGACAGTTGCGTTGTGCCAGGCGAGCGCGGCGGTGCTGCTCGGTGCTGTGGGCGGGCCGAAGTGGGACGATCCTCGTGCCGCAGTTCGTCCGGAGCAGGGCTTGCTGGGCATCCGCAAGGCGCTTGACCTTTTCGCGAACTTGAGGCCGGTGAAGGTAAACCGCCACCTCATGCATGCTTCCCCGCTTCGGCCCGAGGTGATCTCTGGCGTTGATCTGGTCGTTGTGCGCGAGTTGACAGGCGGCATTTACTTCGGCAAGCGAGGGCGGTATCAGGCGGATGGTCAGGAGCATGCCTTCGATACCATGGACTATAGCGTCGGCGAGATCGAGCGTGTGGTCCGCTTCGCCTGTGAGCTTGCAAGAGGGCGACGCCAGTCGGTTGTCTCAGTGGACAAGGCCAACGTTCTCGAGTCCTCGCGCCTGTGGCGGGAGACGGCGACACGCGTTTTTTCGGGGTACGGTGACTTGCAGTCGAGCCATCTGCTGGTGGATGCCTGCGCTATGTTCCTCGTTCGCCGTCCAGCCAGCTTCGACGTGATCGTCATGGAGAACATGTTTGGCGACATCCTGACCGATGAGTCTTCCATGATCGCTGGCTCAATGGGGATGCTGCCGTCGGCTTCGCTGAGCGGCGGAAAACTCGGGCTGTATGAACCAATACACGGATCGGCGCCCAAGTACGCTGGCCAGGATGTGGCGAATCCACTGGCAACGATTCTGAGCGTCGCCATGCTATTGCGCCACAGCCTGGGGCTGGAGCAGGAGGCGCATGCAGTTGAGCAGGCAGTAGACCGCGTCCTCGCCGATGGCTACCGCACGCGCGATATCAGCAGTGGGGCGGCGGAGGAGACGGTGGTTGGCACGGCGCGTATGGGCGCGCTCGTGGCCGAGCGCATAGGCTACTAGGCAATTCGGCGGCTCTTGACCTCCACGGGCCGCCAGGCAAAGGGGTAAGACGATGAAGGTCCCAGAGACCAAGTACATCTGGTTCAACGGCAAACTCGTCAACTGGGCGGACGCCAAGATCCATGTCCTCACCCACGCTCTTCATTACGGGTCGGCGGTCTTTGAGGGCATGCGCTGCTACGCTACCGACAAGGGCCCGGCGGCTTTCCGCATTGATGCGCACTTGCAGCGCCTGTTGGACTCGGCCAGAGTCTATCGGATGAAGATTCCTTATAGCCTGGAGGAACTGAAGCAGGCCACGTTCGAGACAGTGCGCGCCAATGGCCATGCCGCTTGCTACGTTCGTCCCATCGCCTTTCTTGGCTACGGCGAGATGGGGATTGACCCACGTACCTGTCCGGTGGACGTAGCCGTGGCTACCTGGGAATGGGGTCGCTATCTCGGGGCCGATGCGCTGGAGAACGGAGTTGATGTCTGCGTATCGTCCTGGAGGCGGCCGGCGCCCGACACGTTCCCGGCACTCGCCAAGGCCAGCGCGAATTACCTCAATTCCCAGTTGATCAAACTGGAGGCCCTGGACAATGGCTACGCCGAGGGCATCGCACTCGACGTCAACGGGCATGTGTCCGAGGGCAGTGGCGAGAACCTCTTCGTCATCCGTCGAGGCAAGATCTTGACCCCGCCTATGGCGAACTGTGCCTTGGGGGGCATAACGCGTGATTGTGTGATAACCATCGCGCGAGAACTTGGCTATAGCGTGCAGGAGGAGGCAATTCCACGCGAGTTGCTCTACATGGCCGACGAAATGTTCCTCTGTGGCACGGCAGCCGAGATGACGCCGATCCGTTCGGTGGACCGTCGCCTCGTGGGCAACGGCACGCGTGGCCCGATCACCAAAGCAATTCAGGAGCGTTTCTTTGCCATTGTTGAAGGCAGGGCTCCTGACGTCTATGGCTGGTTGACCCTGGTGAACAGTTGAGAGACAACGGATGAGCGAGCGCATGCCGGAGCTTGTACTGTACGATACCACCCTGCGCGACGGCGCGCAGCAGGAAGGCATATCCTTCTCGCTGGACGACAAACTCAAGATCGTGCGCAGGTTGGACCGCTTCGGCATGCACTACATTGAGGGCGGGTGGCCTGGCTCCAACCCCAAAGATGCCGAGTTCTTTGCCGCGGCCAAGCGGCTCTACCTGAAGAACTCCATCCTCACCGCCTTTGGCAGTACCTGCCGGGCCTCCGTCTCCGCGGCTGACGACGCGAACCTGCGCATGATGCTTGCCGCTGAAACGCCCGCTGTCGCCATTTTCGGCAAGAGCTGGGACCTGCATGTGTCGGAGGTGCTGCGCACGACGCGGGATAACAACCTGCGCATGATTGAGGAGAGCGTAGCCTTTCTCCGCGGGCATGGGCGCGAGGTGATCTTCGACGCCGAGCACTTCTTCGATGGCTACAAGGCAGATCCGGAATATGCCATGGCGACGATCCGCGCTGCCATCAGAGGCGGGGCAAACAGTGTGGTGCTGTGTGACACCAACGGGGGCACCCTAACTTCCGACGTCGCGGCGATCACGCGCGAGGTTTGCCAGATTAGCTCTGTGCCCGTGGGGATACACTGCCACAACGACTCCGACCTGGCCGTCGCCAACAGCCTGGCTGCGGTCGAGGCAGGAGCAACACAGGTGCAGGGCACGATCAACGGCTACGGCGAGCGCTGTGGTAATGCCAACCTGTGCACGATCATTCCCAACCTCCAACTCAAGATGGGCCTGCACTGCGTCAGCGAGGATTCGCTTCGGCACCTGACGGACATGTCGCACTATATCGCAGAATTGGCGAACCTGGCGCCCTCGCCGCACATGCCTTACGTCGGCTCCAGCGCCTTCGCGCACAAGGCGGGCATGCACGTCAACGCAGTCATGAAGCTGGAGCGCTCCTTCCAGCACGTGGACCCTGAAGTTGTGGGGAACCACAAGCGCGTGCTGGTCTCGGAGCTGGCCGGCAAGAGCAACATACTGGGCAAAGCAGCCGAGTTTGGCCTGGCCGACCTGTTGGACGCGGCGGCGTTGCAGGCAGTCCTGGACAACATCAAGGAGCTTGAGGCGCGCGGTTTCGCGTTCGAGGGTGCGGAGGGCTCGGTCGAGCTGATGATGCTGCGTCGCCTACCAGGCTATACTCCGGGGTTCGAACTTGTGGATTTCATGACCCTGGTCGAGAGCCGCAGGGGTCGAGGCCTGCTGGCGGAAGCAACGGTGAAACTGCGCATCGGCGGCGAGGTCTATCTGACTGCGGCCGAGGGCGATGGCCCGGTGAATGCTCTCGACCTGGCAATGAGGAAGGCGCTCGTTCCCAACTACCCACAACTGGCTAACGTCCACCTCAGCGACTACAAGGTGCGCATTCTCAACGAGGAGCGGGGCACAGCCGCGGCTACGCGAGTGCTGATAGACTCTACTGACGGTCACCGCAAGTGGACGACTGTGGGCAGCTCGGTCAACATCATCGAGGCTTCCTGGATCGCCTTGGCTGACAGCTACGAATACGCCCTGGCTAAGGGGTTCGGTCGCGAAGAGAGTAACGGCGGGGGGTAACCGGGCAGGGCATGCCCGGCTCGCGGTCGAGCTTAGGATGAGGCGATCTGGGTGTCCGGAGAGCCGTCAGTTCTGCTGGATTGACGCTCGGCCTCGTCTCCTTCTATCACCTCGGGCAGGATGGCTGAAAGCGCGGCCAGGCTAACCTCGAGCATGTCGTCGCTTGGCGGGCGCGTTGTCAGCCCCTGGAGAGCGAGCGCAGGCTTCAGCAGTCCCCGCGCCAGCCAGTTCGCAGGATGCGCCGCTGCCAGACGCATGAGCTCGTAGGAGATGGCCGCGATCAGAGGCAGGAAAAGCAGCCGGCTGGCGAGCCGTAGAAGGATCGGTGGTCTTCCCAGGAAGCCAAAAACAAAGACGGAGACGATGACCACGATCAGCAGGAAGCCGGTGCCGCAACGCGGGTGCTGAGTACTGTAGTGCCGAATGCGCTCGACGGTGAGCGGCTCGCCCGCTTCGTAGGCGTTTATGGCCTTGTGTTCCGCGCCGTGATAGGCGAAGACCCGTTGGATGTCGGGCACCTTGCCGATGAGAACCAGGTAGAGGAGAAAGAGGCCGAGCCTCACCAACCCCTCGAGGAAGTTGCTTTCCCAGCTGGTATGGATGAAGCGCTCAAGGGCGTACGCGACCAGGGCGGGAAGGGCGAAGAAGATGCCCAGACCGATGACCAGCGAGAGTATGACAGTGGCCCACATCGCTGGGCCGCTGGCGAGGATCTCCTCCCCGGCGGCCACATTCGCCGAGTAAGTGAGTGCGCTTATGCCGACACCGAGCGAGTCCCAGAGCATGAGCAGGCCACGGACGAATGGCATTCTGGCCCAGTGCGAACGGAAAATGGGGTGCACTGGCTCGCGCTTAAGCTCGATGCCCCCGTCGGGGCGGCGAACAGCGATGGCGAGCCTCTCGCGGCTGCGCATCATCACCCCCTCAATAACAGCTTGCCCGCCATAGTTGGCGGGCCCGGCTGCGCTATTGAGTCTGGTGTGATTACGATCGGGCAATTCGCTGCCTCTGGGGCGACGCGTGACCTTACTGGCCTGACTGCTGCTCGGCAGAGCCGCCGGCCTGCTGGCTGCGCGTCAGCCGGCGGATGAACCGGTCCACCTGCCCGGCTGTGTCAACGATGCGCTGCTCGCCCGTGTAGAACGGGTGACAGGCGGAACAGACATCCGCGTGGATCTCGGGCTTCGTTGAGCCCGTAGTCCATGTGTTGCCGCAGGCGCAGGTGACCCTGGCATTGGGATAATACTTAGGATGAATACCTTTCTTCATCAGCTACTGACCTCTACTGGCGCATGGACACTAACATACTTCCGACCGCCGCGCTCCTCGAAACGCACCAGACCGTCGGCCTCGGAGAAAAGGGTATAATCACGGCCCATGCCGACATTGTCGCCGGGATGGAACTTGGTGCCGTGCTGCCGTACTATGATGGCGCCTGCCTGGGCGAACTGGCCACCGAAGACCTTTATACCCAGGCGCTTGCCGGCGCTATCCCGTCCGTTGCGGCTGCTACCGCCGCCCTTCTTGTGAGCCATCTGAGATCCTCCCTCTCACTCCGCCAGCAAGGTGACATTCTCGATGCGAACGCGAGTCATGGCCCGGCGAGCGCTGGACAGCCGGCGGTAATGCTCCTTTGGCTTGTACTTGAAGACACGCACTTTGCGGGTGCGGAACTGGTCCAGTACTTTGCCCGTGACTTTCGCCCCGGAGATGATGGGGCTGCCGACCGCGTAGGTGCCACCGTCCGCAGCGAGCAGCACCTGGTCGAAGACGATATCGTCGCCCGGGTTGGCCGGTAGCTTATCTACGGCGATGACCTGGCCGGGTTCGACCCGGTATTGTTTGCCGCCGCTCTGAATCACAGCGTACACCAGCATGAGCCTCCATGATCGGATCAACCAAGCAAGTATAGCCGGCGCCGGTGCACCTGTCAAAACAAATCGGCTGCCTGGTTCGGGCAAGGGCGTCCGGTGGCCTCTTATGGGGGGTTAGAAGGCTCGCCGGCAGCCATGCTCACGTGCTCACGGAATGCTGCTCGGGCACAGTGGGCGCGGCCGAGAGAGAAGCGGCGACAGCAGCCAGCGTTTCATCGCTGCCAACGTTGCCGGGAAAGATGATGTATAGCAGACCGGGCCAGCGGGACTCCGGGCCAAGTTCCCAGACGGGAACGCCGGGCGCAATCTGACCAAGCACCTCTGCCCGGCGAACGCCCAGGGCTTTGGTGGCCAGGTCGCTCGACGTAATGCCGCCCTTGGCCAGAAGGAAGCGCGGCCGCGTGCGAATTGTGCTCACGCATTCCACGAGGGCCGAGGAAACCTGCTCGCCGATAGCCAGGTTCTCCGCACTGGTTTCCCCGGTCAGCAACGTGCGAGTGGTGAAGAGGACCACGTTGCCTTCGGCAGCCAAAGCCATCTCGACTTGAGCGGCCAGATCCGCGATGTAGGCCGGCGCCGATGCCCTGTCCAATACGCGCTCCACGTTCAGCTCTATGGCCCTCCATCCGCCCATAGACAGGAGAGCCCTCAGTTGGCGCGTGGTCCGGGGGACGTGGGAGCCGACAACGATGAGCCCGCCGCCATTCGTACCGAGCAGCAACCTAGCCGGTGAAAGCAGGCCCTGGTCGCTGATTCCAGCGCGCACTTTGACGAAGGAGGCGGCACAGCGAGCCAGGAACACCTTCCCTGCTTTCTCGGCTTGGAGGAGGCCTGCCACAACGACTTCGAGGTCGCGGTCGTGGGCGGCATTCACTACGACTGGCCGGCCGTCGTGGACCTCCTGAAGCCGCGCTGCGACGCCCTCCGGCCCGGCGCCGCGGATGCATTCGATGGACAGCGATAGGACCTGGCCGGCCAGCCAGCGGCCGCCGCTCTTCTCCTCGACCCATTCGGGCAGGCGCGAATGGTGGTAACCAAAGACGGGATCTCGAGCAAACTCCGTCTGTGCGGCCGGAAGCAACTGCAACCCGTCCTGCACGTAGTGCACGTCGGCGATTGTGTAGCGGCCGCCCTCACGGAAGTAGGGGGCGAGGAGTACGCCGTCTGGCCGTCGCGGCCAAGCGCTCATGAGGGCATCAGTTTCCGCTGGGAAATGGCCGCGCAGCGTCGAATCACTACGGCTGAGCAGAACTACCGGCCGGTTCACCACGTGAGACGCTGTGCTGAGATTGGTGCCCAGTTCGCGGGCCAGGGCAACTGCATTCCGCTCTGTAAGGGCACGCGAGTTGGTGAGGATGTAGAAGAGCGGCTCTCTGCGCTCCAGTTCTGCGACCAGATCCGGGACAGCCCAGGTGGTGAGTACAGGCACATGATGCACCGTCTGCGTGCCCGTAGGGTCATCGTCAATGGCAACGATCGTCTCGTTCCTGGAGAGCACCTCGGCTCGAATCGCAGGGCGCATATTCTCGTCCGGCCAGAGGGGCGGGAGCGATGTCAACACCGACAGTGGCTGCGCCGGGTCGGCGAGAGGGGAGTCAGCCACGAGCCTACCGCTCCGGTGCCTGTTCTAGCAGTTCACGCAGGCTCTCAATGCAGAGGCGCGGACTGGCGAGCACCGTCAAGCCCGTCTCCTGGGCGAGCAAGGGCGCCAGCCGCGTCATCGAAGCCTGGGCAAGGACGATCAGATCGGCTTGTGGAGCCACAGCCTTGGCGGCCTCAAGCACGGCCTGGTCATGCTCGTCGCGGCGCCCGGCCATGAGAGCCTCAAAAGCACCCTGTGCCAGCATCGGCTTGATCTGGACCGGCTTGCCAACGGTCTGCGCCTTTTGTTGGAGGAGCGAGACCGTTGGACTGAGAGTTGAGCTGACGGTTGCCAGAACGCCGATGCTGGAGCCGGAAGCTACCGCCCGCTCCGTCATCGCATCGTCAATCTTGACGATAGGCACATCCAGAAGCTGGCGAACGGCATCCACAGCCGGCCCGACAGAAGAACAGGCCGAGAGTATCAGGTCGGCGCCGGCATCCTGCGCTGCTTGTGCCATTTGGTAGAAGCGCCTTGCTGCCTGGCGGGTGACGCCGCCGTTCTCCATCACGTGCGCCAAAAGGCTGCTGTCCACGAAATGGATGATCTGGGTAGTGGGCAGTAGCTCGCGAAACAGATCGTTCATCATCGTCTCGACGTTGATGAAGACGAAACTCGTATGAAGTACTGCCAATCTCTTTGCCATCAAGCCCTCACCAGGTGCATCTGTAGGAATGCGTCACAGGCGCTAGATACCGCCCGCCATGTGCCGGTCAGCCTGTGCCGCTGCGGGGGCGGGCCCAGGCTCGGTGCTGAACACGCAGCATTCGTGCTGCTGCGTCCACTCCAGACCCAAAGCTTCGGCCAACTGGCGTGCAGGGCGCGTCGGATTGACGATGACGTTTGCGCCGAGGCGAACGGCCAGCTCGTCGAGTTTCAGGCGGTAGTCCCCTGCCGGGCGCATGCAGCCAAGTTGTAGCGATAGGCGCGGGAAGCGCAGCCGGGCCGTCGCCATGACGGCGGCAACGTCTGCCAGAGAAGGTGGTTGAGCCTGTGCGTAAGCCGTTCCAGCTGTCGGAACCAGGACGAGGAATACAAGGCTGTCGAACCTGTGGCGAGCAAGGCGTTCCAAGGCTCGCCATTCGTGGCCAATTCGCCCGGCACGCAGGCCGATCGTCACGTGAGGCACCACTCGCATCTTGCGACCGATGCGCTCCAAGCAGCGCTCGTAGTCATCCGCGGTCGCACTGAGTCCATACACCTCGTTGATCGTCTCGTCATCACCGACGAAGTCGAAAGAGACCGTGCCGCCGAGGGGAGCGATGGCAGCAAGATCATCGTCGCTCACCAGCCCCAAGTGCCAGTTGACCCGGCGCCCCACCAGGTGCGGCCGCAACTCGTCCAGGTGCTGGCGAATGGGCACTCTGCCAGCTCTGTCGCAACCGCCAGACACCAGGAGAGAGCTTGCACCGGTCGTGCCAAGCTCGGCCAGTGAATGCATGCCCCCCAGGTAATGGCCGCCACAGTGGGCGCAGTTCAGGGCACAGGAGTGGCCAGTGACGCTGATCGGCAGCGTATCTACCGGCAACGAGGCAGTGATGACATCGGGCCAGTTCGCTCGGCGCACCTGCCAGGCGGCTTCGACCAGGTTGTCCAATCCCTCGACTGTGCTTGCTTCTCCAGGCATGGTGTGCAGGCTAGCATCTGCCTGGAGCGTTGGCAAGGGCTCGAGGCCGTTGACCAGCCGTGGCTGTGCGGGCAATAATCAGAGCGATGCCCGTGGGGCATCTTGTAGGGAAGAGATAACCCGAACCCAGGAGGTAAACGCATGGCCACGCGTGTCGGCTTCATTGGTCTTGGGATCATGGGAAAACCGATGGCGAGGCACTTGCTCGAGGCTGGCCACGTCCTTACGGTCCACAATCGCAGCCGGGCCGCCGTAGAGGAACTGGTGGCCCAAGGGGCGGCAGAGGCCAACTCGCCTGCTGAGGTGGCACGTGCAAGTGAGGTAGTGTTCACGTGCCTGCCCAACAGCCCGGATGTTGAGTTGGTGGCTCTCGGGCCCCAGGGAATCGTCCAGGGCCTGCAGCCGGGAGCCATCTATGTGGACATGAGCACGATCTCGCCGGTGGTGACCAAGCGGGTGGCTGCTGCCATCGCTGCCAGGGGCGCGACAATGCTGGACGCCCCGGTGAGCGGCGGCCAGATTGGTGCGGAGAACGCGACACTCTCGATCATGGTTGGTGGCGAAGAGGCCGCGTTCCAGAAGGTGTTGCCATTGCTGCAGGCTATGGGCAGGAACATCGTGTACATTGGCGCTTCAGGCGCGGGGCAGGTGGCCAAGGCCGCCAACCAGATCGTGGTTGGCTTGACGCACGAAGCTATCGCTGAAGCGCTTGTTCTCGCAGCCAAAGCAGGCGTGGACCCGGCGCGAGTCGTGCAGGCGATCTCTGGCGGAGCAGCCCGCTGTTGGGCGCTAGAGAATCGCGCCCCCAGGGTGATCAGGCGCGACTTCGAGCCAGGCTTCTATGCTGCTTACCACCTCAAGGATTTGGGCATCGCCCTGGACGCCGCGGCTGACGTTGGGGCTGTGTTGCCCGTCACGGCCGTGGTGCGCGAGCTCTACCGCTCGCTGGTTTCTAATGGCGAGGGCAGGCTGGACCACTCCGCCATCATCCGGGTTATCGAGCGGCTATCCAACGTCGAAGTGAAGGCCGAGGGATAGCGCGGGCTGCTGCAGGCAGTGTGGCTATCGGCGACGCGCACCCCAGCCGACGGAATCAGCCCCGGGGAGCCTCGTTGACTTGGCCGAGCTCGAAGGTGAGCCTGGCGTTCTCAGCGACCTGGTCCGAGTACTTGTCGAACATGCCCACGACGATAGCGTCGTTGGGCTTGATGTGGCTGAAGGCGTAGCTCAGAGCTGAGCGCAGTTCAGCCCTGCTGTGGCTCAGCCTGCTGGCGGCGAGAACCTTGAAGGCGAGGCAGGTCTTGTCCGTCTGGCAGATGACGCGACACATGAGATCTCGGTCGGTATGGACGAACTGCTCCATGTCTGCCGGCTGTCCGCTGACCAAAGGGCTCTCGCGGCGCTCTCGGCTGAGGTTGTAGAGACAGGCCATGTAGAAGTCCACATCCCAGCCATGGCTCTCGGAGTAATCTATGACCTCTGGTATGTGGGTGCCAAGGCCGACCAGGGCACCCGAGTCCCGGATAGCTTGCAGGTACTCCCGCACGGCCTCGATGCGGCCCTCATGCCAGAGGCTGTCGGTGCGGGTGCCATGGTGGTAGATGGCAGCGGCTCCGGCGCGAGCGATGTTCGCTATGTTGCGCTTGATGTCGGCGTGTTCGCTTGCGGTCTGAGCTATCCAGAGGAGGCTGCCCCCAGCAGTTCTGTGGTCGTGGTAGAGGCGCATCATGTGGTTGTCGCCACGGGACTGCCAGGCGCTTATTCCCCACCTCTCACAGCGGCGCAGCGTCTCCAGGATCCTGGCTGCGGAGTGATAGTCCCGCATCTCGCCGTCCAGGGCGGGTGTATAGTGGGAGTTGGCACTGAACGGATTACCACCAACGATGAGGCGAGATATGGTGAAGGGGCCGAGTTTGACCCTGGGCATCAGTTGGGCTACTGTCGCCGTCATGACCCTTTTGCCTTGCTGTGCTTATTCATGGGACGTATGCCGTTAGATAGGATAGAACTCTGATCGGGAGCGGTCAATTGATGAACGACATCAGCGCCAGTACTGAGGCTTTGCTTCAGAAGCGCGACAAGCTGCTTCAGAGGCTGCGCAAGGGGCGAGAGGTGATCCGTGCCGAAGCCGAAAAGGGTGGCGGTGATAGAGCGGATCAATACTTCGAGGTGTGGCTTTCGCTCCTGACCGACTATGAGCAAACGATGGACGAACTGCGCGCTCTCGGTGTCCCTGACTAGACGTGGGCACGGCACGATCGCGCTGGCACGCTAGATGCACATTATCCCTTGCAAGGTCTTGGCAAGGAAGGGCACCTATGCTTCCAGCACTGATGTTCGTGGCCGGCATGCTGAGCGGTATGTTCGTGATGGCAGTCCTTTTTGTTTGTGGTGACGCCAGTGGGAGCAAAGAATCTGTTTAGCGCAGGCAGTTAGCGTCTTGGTCTCGTTGCTGGCACAAAACCCGCGCTTTCTCTCTCGGGCGGGCGGCGTCGGGCCTCTTCTCCGCTAAGCGGGTGCCCTGGGAACCCTTGCGGCGCCGAATCCGGCCTGCTATAGTGGCTGCCGGAGTACGAGCCGCTGAAGGCGATTCCAGGAGCAGCCCCTGATGAATGACCTGGGCGCGCTATTGCGTCAAGCCAGGGAAAGCATGGGCGTGACGCTAGCTCAGGCTGAGCAAGAGACCCATATCCGGCAGGCGTACCTGCAGGCCCTAGAAGAAAACCGGCGTGATGCCCTTCCTGACCTGGTGTACGTCCGCGGCTTAGTGACCAACTACAGCCGTTACCTGGGGGTGGATGAAGCTCTGGCCAAGGAATTGTTGCAGAGCACCTATGGCCGCCCCGAAAACGAGAGCCACTCGATCGCTTCTTATCAGCCTCTGAGCGAGCCACTTCACCTGCCCAAGAGGGGATGGGCCACCGCATTAGTGGTCTTGCTGCTGGTGGCCGTGATCGCCGGCCTGGCCTGGTGGTTCTGGCCTGACCTAAAGCCGTGGCGGGACTGGCTCTTTTCCGGTGGCCCGGCCAGGTTGACTCAACGAAGCCTGGCTCGCTTCACGCCCACGCAACGCCCAGAGTCGGCGACGGCGACATTCGCTGTCGCCGAGGCAGCCACGGCTTATGCACTTCCCACAACCGAGCCGATGGCAGCGCAGGAGAACTCTGGCGTGAGCGAAGCCACGGCCACGGTTGCCTTGCCCACTTCAGCAGCGCTGCCCCTGCCCACGCCCACTACGCGCCCGTCTCCCACGCCCGTCGTCTTGCCTACGGCGACAGCTACCCGAGAGACAGGGATTCACGTGAACGTCGCCATCACGTCGGCCGCGTGGCTGAGAGTGACGGCCGACGGCAAGATTGTTTATGAGGGCACCTTACAGCCGGGCGAGAAGAAAGACTGGGTGGCCCAACAGACTCTGGAAGTTTTGAGTGGCAACGCTGGCGGAACACTGCTTACCGTGAACGGCAGCCAGCCGGCGCCAATGGGCGGCCCAGGTGTGGTTGTTAGGAAGCTGTGGCTAGTGAAAGGTGATTCCATAGTGGAGACCACGCCCCAGCCCTGAGCATAGAGTGTGTTCCTCGGAGGGAGGCCAGCATCGCCGCAGTCGTCCGTTTCGGCACTTCTGGCATACCACGCAGCTTGGACGACGGAAGCACCAGCGATGGTCTGCGGGAACTCGGCCGGGTCGGCTTGCAGGCTATGGAACTGGCCTTCGTGCGCCAGGTTAACATCCGAGCGAGCGAGGCTCCTGCTCTGCGTGCGCTGTCGGAGCAACTCGATATCTCCCTAAGCGCCCACGCTTCCTATTACATCAACCTGAATTCCAGGGACAAGAGTATTGTGGCGGCCAGCAGGCAGAGGATCTTGCGCGCCGCTCGCATTGGCTATCTGTGCGGCGCCGACCACATCGTGTTCCACGCTGCCTGGCGCCACGATGACCCACCCGCCGCAGTCTATGCCACCGTGCGGGGGCACCTTGGCGAACTGGTAGAGATACTGCGCGAAGAAGGGGTCCTGGTGACACTCTGCCCCGAGACCACTGGCCGGGCTGTTCAGTTTGGCGACCTTGACGAACTACTGGCAATAACGCAAGATGTGCCTGGCGTTCAACCGTGTTTCGATTTCGCCCACCTGCACGCAAGGACGGGACAGGCGAACAGTGTCGTAGAATTCGAGGCCATCTTCGAGGACATCGCCGAAACCATGGGGTGCGAGGCGCTCGCGCACCTGCACATGCACGTGAGCGGGATCAAGTACGGAAAGGGCGGTGAGATCAGTCATCTGAGCCTGGATGAGTCAGATTTTCGGTACCGGGAGCTGCTCCTGGTGATGAAAGAGCGCGGCGTTGGTGGCACGGTTATCTGCGAGAGCCCTGCCAACGATACGGACGCACTCATTCTGGCCAGGGCCTGGTCCGAGGTCTGACCAGCAGCGAATACTGGTGTTAGGAGGTCAGTTGAATGGCAGCGAAGGCCGATATCATTGAGATGCTGAGAGATGACATGCGGGATGAGCACGGCGCCCTCATCCTGTACCTCAAGCACGCATACTTCATCGGTGAGGGTGCGGAAGCTTGCGCCATTGAGGAGACGGCCCGAGATGAGATGCGGCACTACAAGTGGCTGGCCCAAGGCATAGTGCAACTCGGCGGGGTACCGAGCATTGAGCGTACAGCCATGGATCTGGGTGGAGACCAGCCGGCTGAATGGATGGCGCGCGATGTGCGGGCCGAGGAGGACGCGATCGCCAAGTACGAGCGTCACCTTGCCGCGATAGACGACCCGCGTATCAAGGCAATGATCGAGCGAATTCTGACCGATGAGCGAGCGCACCGGGAACGATTTGCCGGCTTCCAGGAAAGCTTCCTCGCCTCAGGCTCGACAGCCCCTGCGGCGGCGGCCGGCTCTACGCCACCGGAACGTGTGAAGGAGATGCTCGATTACGGGACCAAGCACGAGTACTCCGTGATTCTGCAGTACCTGCTACACTCTTTCATGACCGCCGATTACGAGGCCAGCCGCGAGTTGGAGACGGTTGCCGTCAATGAAATGCAGCATTTGGGTTGGCTGAGCGAGTATGCGGCTGAGATCGGGCATGCGCCGCTACTAGAAGCGCATGAGGTGGATCGGTCCCGCCGGACCGAAGGCATGCTGGCGGCTGAGGTCGAGGCGGAGAAGGCGGTGTTCGAGTCCTATGGTTCCCAGATAGAAGAACTCAAAGACCAGCCAGACTATGCCGAACTGCGAGAGATCCTCGAGCGCAACCGCGCCAACGAGGGCTGGCACATGCATATGTTCAGCCTGATGCTCGAGAGGGTGAAGGAAGCACAACAGGCGAGGCAACGGCCGGGCGTCGGACGGACGCAGCCGCTTGTGGAAGGAGCCTCTTTGGAAGCGGCCGGTGCCCCCGGTGGCGAGGGCGATGAGGCCGCCGGATCGGGAGGGCCACAGTTCACGGTTGGCAGCCTGATCAAGTGATCTCGTTATCCGTGCCCAATATCATCTAGGTTTGGAGGTGTGTAGATGGATTTCCTGATGCGTGAGGATGCCCCGTTGAGTCCGCAGGAATGGCAGGCGATAGACGACACGGTCGTGCGCGTTGCGCGCGCCAACCTGGTCGCGCGACGGTTCCTGCATCTGTACGGTCCGCTCGGCGCAGGTGCGCAGGCAGTGTTCGTGGACCGGCTCGAAGGCGTGACCCCGGGCAGGACGAGTGTGTACGGTGAGGAATGCGATAATGCCGAGGTAGCACCAACGCAGAGGCACATGATCCCGCTTAACCTGCTCTACAAGGACTTCAAGCTGTTCTGGCGGGACATCGCCGCTTCCAGGGCCACGGGCTCGCCAGTGGATGTGGCCCCGGCCGGAGCGGCCGCAGCGATGTTGGCTCGGGCGGAGGACCAACTGGTCTTTTACGGAACCGAGCAGGAACCGGGCCTGATGAAGCAGCCCGGGCGCGCCGAGACTGCGAAGCTATCGGGCTGGGCCGAGCCAGGCAGCGGTTTGGCTACGGTCGTTGCCGCCCGGCAAGTGCTGGTCACGGGTGGTGCAATGGGCCCTTATGCACTGGTGCTCAGCCCGGATCTTTACGCTCAGCTGCTGCGCATGCTTGGCGGACGTGGCAGGTTGGAGTTGGAGCTTGTGCAGCAGATAGCCGATGCTGGCGTGTTCCAGACACCCGTCCTCGGTCCAGGTGAAGGAGTACTAGTGTCTACTGGCCCGGAGATTCTGGATCTGGCCGTTGCCGAGGACATGCAGGTGGCATACCTGGGGCCCACGAACATGAATCATACGCTGCGCATCTTCGAGAGCATAGCCCTACGCGTGCGCCAGCCGCAGGGAATCTGTGTCCTGGTCTAGCTGCCAAGCCAGCCGCTTGGGCTCCGCAGATAAGGGGTAAGGGATGGATAACAATAGCACAAATGTGGCGCTGGCTGCGTTGGTCTACGCCATTCAAAACGAAGAGGATGGTACTCGCTTTTACACCGAGGTGGCCAAACGGGTCTCTGATCACAAGGGCCGGGCCTTGTTCGAGAGCCTGGCCAGGGACGAGACAAACCATTTCCACATTCTAGTAGCTGAGTATCTCAGCCTAAGGAATGGTGGTGGCTGGCTGTCCCTTGAGGGCGCCGAGAAGGCCGATGTGCCGGCAATGGGTCAATTCAGGGCCGACGTCGCACCGGCTGCAGGGGAACCGCTGTTTGCCGATGCTGACAAAGTGCTCGCTCAACTTGACACTGGGACTGGCAACCTCGAGGCGATTGATCTTGGGCTGCGTGCCGAGCGCCGCGGATACGAGCTTTACCGCCAGGCCCGCGATGGGGCAACGGACCATCTCGCCCAGGCTGCCTATCAGTTGCTGATGAATGAGGAGAGCCGGCACTTCGAGTGGCTACAGAAGAGCCGCGAGTACCTGGCGAACAACAAGACGTACTGGGACGACTCGGAGTTACCTTTCTTCGAAGGGTGACCTTCACCGGCTTTCGCCGCTAGGCGGGGCGACCTGTCGCTGGATCGGCGCCGTATCCGCTGCCTGCGGGTGGTGGTGCGGCGCCGTCACTTTTCGGGCCAAAGCTTTCGACAACCGCAAGTGCTAGCGATGGCCTGGTTTGTACGAGAACGGAGATGCATTTGACGGGGACGATCATCAACGTGGCTGCGGTGCTGGTTGGTGGTACCGCCGGCTTGCTGCTCGGCTCGCGCGTGCCCGAGCGCTGGCGTGAGATGCTCATGGATGGCGTGGGCCTGGTCGTGATCGTTATCGGGCTGCAGATGGCCCTGAAGACTGCGAATGTGCTTATCGTGCTCGGTTCCATTCTGGTTGGTGGCATCCTGGGCGAATGGGCCGGTTTGGAGGGACGGCTGGAAGCCACGGGCGACTGGTTGAAGGAGCGCCTGAGAGGCAGGGGCCAGGCCCGTTTCACTGAGGGCTTCGTGGCAGCCAGCGTGCTGTTCTGTGTAGGCCCTATGGCCGTCCTGGGGGCAATCAACGATGGCTTGCGCGGCGACTACTCGCTGCTAGCGGTTAAGTCGGCCTTGGACGGGATCAGCGCCCTGGCTTTCGCCTCCACGATGGGTGTCGGTGTCCTCTTCTCGTCGCTGGCAGTGCTTGGCTACCAGGGAGGCATCTCGCTTCTGGCAGGCCTGGCACAGTCGGCGTTGAGCGATGCTGTGGTGCGGGAGATGACCGCTACAGGTGGTGTAATCGTCCTTGGCATCGGCTTGCGGCTGTTGCAGTTGCGCCAGCTCCGGGTTGCCAACTTCCTGCCGGCCCTGCTGCTGGCGCCCTTGCTCGTCGCTATCTTGCGGATCAGTTGAGGGGGAGCGTATGCAGCGCGTGAACGAGTTCGAGTTGCCCTTCCGCAGTGGTGATTCTGGCGTGAAGTACATAATGCGCGGCCCGCGCTTGGACTGGGGCGTGATCGTGCTCAAACCAGGAGAGAGCCTTGCGCCCCATTACCATCAGGAAGTCGAGGAGACGTTCTACGTCGTCCAAGGCCAGGGCAGCCTCAACGTGGGCAAACGGGCCTTCAAGGCCATCCCCGGGGATGCTTACCGTGTTGAAGCGCACGAGGAGCATAGCCTGGCAAACACCGGCCAGGATTTGCTGAAGGTGGTATTCATCAAGACGCCTTTCCTGCCCGAGGATAAGGTGGACGTGTAGGGGGCAACATGCTGCTTGGCATTGACCTGGGCACGTCGAGCCTGCGCGCCGCTGTCGTTGACGACGCCGGCCACATCCTTGGCATGGGGCAATGCGAGTATCCGATCGCGGTGATGCAACCGGGCTGGGCAGAACAGGAGCCAGAGACCTGGTGCCAGGCGGCTGCTACGGCGACGCGCCAGGCTCTCGCACGCTCAGGCCTTAGCAAGGGCGACATCGCCGCGATCGGCCTTTCAGGCCAGATGCACGGAACGGTGCTGGCTGGGGAGACGGGTCGAGCCATGGGCCCGGCGGTGCTTTGGGCCGACGCGCGCAGTGCCGCTCAAGCTCTACGGCTGAACGAAGCCCTGGGTTTGCGCTTACTGTCCAGGACCGTCGGCAACCGCGTGGCGCCAGGGTTCATGGCTGCGACGCTTGCCTGGACGGCTGAGCATGAGCCTGAGCGTCTGGCCCGGGCACGTTGGGCGCTGCTGCCCAAAGACTACCTCCGTCTCTGGCTCACAGGCGAAGCGGCAAGCGAACCCAGCGACGCCAGCTCGACGCTGTTGTTCGACATCCATCTTGGCTTCTGGTCCGAAGATCTGTGCCAGGCAGCCGGAGTAAGCGCCAGGTTGCTGCCGCCGGTGGTGTCTTCAACGGCCGTTGCTGGCCGGTTGACGCGGCAAGCTGCTGAGGCCACGGGTCTGGCAGAAGGAACGCCGGTCGTAGCAGGCGCTGCCGATCAGGCGGCTCAGGCCATCGGCAACGGCATCATATCGCCCGACGCGGCGTCGGTTACCATTGGTACTGGCGGCCAGTTGCTGCAGCCCTGCCTACAGCCGCAGGCGGACGCCGAGCTCAGGCTGCACTGTTTCTGCCATGCCGTGCCAGGCATGTGGTACGTGATGGCGGCGATGCTCTCCGCTGGCCTTTCGCTGCGCTGGCTCAGAGACGCAGTAGACATGCAGGGAGACGGCGCCTACGCCACTCTCGACAGGGAGGCCGAAGCAGCGGGCCCAGGAGCGCAAGGCCTGCTGTTTCTGCCATATCTGCTGGGCGAGCGCACACCGTACACAGATGCTGATGCGCGTGGAGCGTTCGTCGGCCTGCGGTTGCGTCATCATCGTGGTCACCTTGCTCGCTCGGTGATGGAAGGCGTAGCTTTCGCCCTCCGGGACGGCCTCGGCCTGATGTCCCAACTAATCCCATTGCCTGGGACTATGGTTGGTTCTGGTGGAGGGGCGCGGAGTTGGCTCTGGAGGCAGATACTGGCCGACGTGCTCGGGCTGCCACTGACCACGGTCGAGGGCGAGGAAAGGGCTGTTGTAGGGGCGGCTATGCTGGCCGGCGTTGGGGTGGGTCGCTTCGCGAGCTTCACCGAAGCTCGAGAGGCCTGTGTGCGCTACGGGGACGCTGCCACGCCGCAGCCGGGCCTGAAAGATACCTACGATCGGCTCTACAGCGTCTATCGCGGCCTCTATCCAGCGCTGTGCCAGCAGATGCACGAACTGTCCGATATAGAACGGCTGGCTGTCAGCCCGCCGGGTGAATAAGGAGCCTTCTGTTGATCGAGCATCTCTCTTTACATATCGAGCCTCTTGTCACCCCCGTTGGTTGCGAGACGGAGTTTGCTCTCGCACCGGACCGTCCCGAGCGAAGGCTGCCTGAACGCAGCTATGAGATCACGATCTTGAGCAAAGTGTCCCGCGAGGCGGCCTGCGTCTCAGGGAACTGGGGGGAGGATGGGCGCGTACACTTTCGTTATGGCTCGGACATAGCCGGCGAATGCATCGTGTCCGTCGCCTATCCCGGCGGCCAGTGGCGCCGCATGGGCTCCATCTATGTCGTGCCCACGAGCCTGGCCGGACGCCTGCCGCTGCAGGGGGACATGCACATACATACCTGGTACTCCGATGGTCGGGCCTCGCCCCTGGACATGGTCCTGCGGGGGCGGGAGCTGGGCATGGATTTTCTCGCCATCACCGATCACGACAAGTGGGAGGCTTCGGCTGAGGCGCGCGATGCCGCTGCCGGGCTGGAGACCCCTCCGATCGTGCTCCTGGGAGAGGAGGTCTCTTTCAACAGGGGGCACATCGTCGCGGTTAACGGTCGGCAGAGCGTCGCTGCCAAACGCGTTAACCCGGGTTACCAGGCCGAGCGAGACGAGATCCTGTCCGAACTTGCTCAGCGTCAGCTTCATGATAACCTGCCCGCCGCCCTGTACGGTGATGCCGTTTGGGCGGCACGGGCGGCGCGCGGCGTTGGCGCTCTCACTTACCTGGCCCACCCTTTCTGGGTCGCGGACGATCAGTTTCATGTGGACCGCCGCGTGGCCACGCAGTTGCT
>DAOTVV010000055.1:0-1940 GCA_034436255.1 Anaerolineae bacterium | reverse complement strand
GGTGCAAGCGCATTCACTCGAGCTTCTCGGTCCAATGGAGGGCTTGCCTTATGCCGTTGTATGCTGATTACCTGGCCGTCAATAGCGATTTCGTCTCCGTCTTCACACAGGAGGTGGATGGCGCCCGACCCGAAGCCTGGAAGGCGTTCATCCCGCACGATAACTGGATGCAGGTGCTCAGCGGCCTGCTCAAAGCCCTGGAGCGAGCCAGGGTAGAGGACTGCAAGTCCCTCGTGCTCCAGGGAGCCTACGGGACGGGCAAGACCTATGCCGCCTTCGTCCTCAAGCACCTGCTGGAGGATCCCCTGGAACAGGTGCAGGCTTATTTTCAGGGGCACAGAGCCTGGGCGGCCCAGCCCGACTTGCGAGAGCGCCTGCTGACGCTGCGCCAGGGCGGCGACTATCTTGTCGTCTACCGCTCCGGCCTCGAGGACGCCGTGGATACGGCCAGCGATTTCGCGCTGCTGGCGCTGGTGCAAGAGAGCGTCAGCCAGGCCCTGGCGGCACGCGGCCTCGCCCAAGCGGCCACGCCCACGATCTACGACAAAGTGCTTCAGAAGCTGGAGGAGAGAGGCGCTTTTGATTGGCCGGCGGCTTTCGCATCCAACCAGGGCGCGTTCCCCGACTTCGAGAGCGCGCAGCAAGTGGTCGATCGGCTTCGCGCCGGTAACCGGGGGGACCGGGCCAGCCTGGAGCTGGTACAGCGCGTCCAGCGTGTGATGCAGAAAGAGTCCTTCTACGTCCTTGCCGACAGCAGTTCGGTGAAGGCCTGGCTCAAAGACGTGATCGACGCCAACGGGCTGAAGGGTATCCTGTTCATCTGGGATGAGTTCACAGGCTACTTCCAGGGGCGACCGAGCGTCTCGACTATACAGGAACTGGCTCACGCTTCCGCCGACATACCGTTCTACTTGTTGCTGATCACACACCGGCTGCTCGAAGTGGCCATGCGCGGTGCCGACCAGGATGACCTGAAGCGCTTGTTGGACCGCTTCCACGCTTTCCGCTACGAGATGACCCCTGTCACTGCCTATCAACTCATGGCCGCCGCGATCAGCCCGCGCCCGCAGATGGCGGAGCAGTGGGAGCAGAAGCGTCTGGCCATGTGGCCCAGCGTCGCCCTCCTGCCGCAGCACCTGTTGGGCGCGGCCGAGAACCTGGATGCCCTCAGGGCACAGATGCAGGCTCTGGTGCCTCTGCACCCTTACGCTGCCTACCTCATATCACTGATCTCGCGCCAATTCAGTTCATCGGAGCGCACGCTCTTCCGCTTCCTGCAGGATGATGCCCCCGGCTCTTTCGCCCGTTTCTTGCGCCGGGACATCGGCGATGGTTCACCCTGGTACACGGCCGACGCGCTATGGGACTACTTCCTCCTCGACGAAAGCCTCGCGATGGCCGAGAGCGTGCGCGACATTGTCGCCTATTACCACTCGCGCAAGGGCGCCCTTTCCACCGAGGGCGAACTGCGTGCTTTCCGCAGCGTCCTGCTGCTCATCGCGCTCAGCCGCCTCGTGCACGACGAGCCGCGGCTTCGCCCCACGCAGAAGAACGTCCGGCTCATGCTCGCCGGCACTGGGGAGCAGGAAGCCGTGCTGGCGGACATCGCCAGGCTCTGCGAAACGGAGGTGATACGGGCCATAAGCAACAACTGGACCGCCGACCCGGAATACACCGTGGTCAGCAGCAGCATCGACCGCAGCGAAGTTGATCGAATCAAGCGCCAGGTACCGAGCTTCCGCCTCCAGGCCCAGCCGAATGGCGATGTGGGCCGTGCCGCCAGCAAGGCTCTGGCCCTAGCTGACGAGGTGCTGAGCCTGCGGCAAAGGCTGGTAGTCATGGCAGCGGAGGACCTGATTCAGAGGCGGGAGCATGCGGCGCCAAATGACCTGAGGCCATACCAGGTGGGGGTCGTCCTGGTCCTCTTCCAGGATGAGACG
>DAOTVV010000054.1:0-23630 GCA_034436255.1 Anaerolineae bacterium | reverse complement strand
CCTCAAGCCGCTGGCGAATGGTGCCTATGAGATCGAGGGAGGAGTTGCCTGGGCCTATCCCTCCGCTGCCTTGCCGCTTGCGGCCGCCCTGCCCTGGAAGGTAGAGGACGTCCAGGGTTCCGTCCGTCTCACCTGTCACGAGCCGCGTTCCGGGTCGGACATCAGCCTGCAGATCTCGGGCGACAATGAAAGCCTCTCTGTCCAGTTCCAGGCGAATAACCCCAACTCTCAGCCTCGTCGCCTCGCCCTCGCAATCTCAGGGCCAAGTGGCATCGTTTCGCTTGCCAATGCGTCGGAAGCCCTTGTCGCCCCTGGTAGTTCCCAGACCTGGACCCTGCGCCTGGCCGATGCTTCTTCCGCTGGGCAAAGCTCAGCGACTGCACCCGCGCCAAGGGGCACACCGCAGCCAGCGCAAAGGGCAGCGACACCGATCGCCCTGGTGACGCCCGTGCCGGCGCCGGATTCGCCGCGGCCGCCTTCTGTTGCCACTCCCATAGCGCCACAATCACCAACGACCGCAGCCCCTACGGTGACGGCCCCGGCACCGAGCAACAACCTCGACTGGGACGCCCGCCTGACTCAGCTGGGCATCGCTGTCGCAGCCAAGCCCGGAGCCCGTTGGCGCCTCGTGCAGGCCATCTATGAAGACGAAACCCAGGCAGGAGGCAACCACCACATTTTCGTTCGCCTGCTCGACGCCAGTGGCAGGCCTTGCCAGACCACGGACGAGTTGCCCTGGGTCTCTTGGCCGGATGGCAAGCAGGTGCTCGATTTCAAGCAGACTCAGGACGGCTACCAATCAGATTTCCCGATGTACGGCATGTTGGGGAATTACGCGGTGGGGGTCGGTGCTTCGAGCGACACGATAAGCGGGCTTGGGCTGCCGGGCAAACACCACGTAAACTACAGGTTCACCTTCCAACGCCAGCCCTGACGCGGCCTTCCAGGAGCGGCATGCAATGAGAAGAGTGGCAGTGAGTATCATCCTCCTGTTTGCAGGTGTGGTCGCCGCGTCCGGTTGCACCATGGTCATCAGTAGTTCGCCGCGACAGGCGAGCCAACCGCCGACCGAGGTTGTGAGGCCGATCCAGGTCTATGTCCCCGAGAGCACCAGCGCCCCCACATTGACTCCTGCCCCACCGACCCCCGTCGAGCCCACACCAGCGCCGACGGCAACCAGCAGACCGCTTCCGACGCCAACGCCCCCGGTGCCTTCACAGCCAACAGCAACGGCGACGCCACTTCCGCCTCTGGTACATACCGTTGCCGAGGGAGAGACGCTGTCGGGCATCGCAGCCATGTACGGCGTCAGTCTTGACGAGCTTGTGGCGGCCAACGCAATTGCTGACCCATCCAGGATCGCCATTGGGCAGAAGTTGCTCATACCGGACGGCGGACAAGCGGCACTGCCCAGCCCTTCAGCGACCGCCGCGACTGCTACTGGGCCTGCAACCACGCCTACTGAGGAGCAACCAACCTTCACGCCGGCGGCCACCGAGGCAGTGACAGCTTCGCCGACTGAAAGCGCAACTGCAGCCCCATCCCCATCCGTGCCCCAGCCGTCGGTGAGCGAGACGACGGTGACGGTCACCCTGCCCGAGTTTGAAAAAGGCCTCTACCCTCTACGGCCAGAAGAGGTCGGCTACCCGTATGACGGCCTGGACCTGGCGAAAGTCGGCCCGCCAGTGCCACGGCAATACAAGGCGCTGATTCTGGAGAATGCTTACACGTCGGTCATGATCATCCCCGCCTTGGGAGGCAGGATCTACAGGATTACAGATAAAGCCACCGGCAGGCAGGTGCTTTACAACAACCCGGCCGCGGTGCCCACCAACTGGGGAATGCGAGGTTGGTGGTTCGCGATCGGCGGCATTGAGTGGTGCCTCCCGACTGAGGAGCATGGTCTCGTTGAGTACCTTCCCTGGGAGGCCAAGGTAGAGCAAAGCGAAGGCGAGGCAGCAGTAACGGTCAGCACCAAGGAGCGGCTCACTGGGGTGGATGTGGGAGTTCGCATCTCGCTCGATGCCGCCCATTCCTACGTCCAACTGGAGCCAAAGCTCAGCAATGGGGGCAGTAGCCCCCAGAAGCTGCAGTTCTGGATCAATGCGATGTTCGCCGCCGACTCACTGCACGCGGGGACGGGGACACGCCTGATCCTGCCCGCGAGCCAGGCGCTCATCCATAGCACCAGTGACCCGGGTCTGCCTGGCTCTGGAAAGACGATCCCCTGGCCGATCTATGGGCCACGGGACCTTTCGCTGCTCAGCAGCTGGCACGGCTACATTGGCGCGTTCGCCGCGCCTGGAGCACAAGCTGGCTTCATGGGCGCCCAGACTCCCGGCTTGGCGGGCTTGATGCGCATCTTTCCGCCCAGCACCGCCACAGGCGCTAAGTTCTTCGGCCTGGGCGATATTCCCGCCAGCCGCTACAGCCAGGTTGATAGCAGCTACCTTGAGCTCTGGGGCGGATGGACGACCAACTTCTGGCAGTACGAGACACTGGCCGGCGGCCAATCTGTAGGTTGGACAGAGTACTGGTATCCTCTCCCGGATATGGCTAACGTGGTGGCGGCCAACAACGAAGTCGCCCTAGCTGTGGACGGCGGCCGGTTGGGGCTGTACGCCACGACCAAAAAGGCGATCGAAGTAGAAGCGTTCGCTGGCGACGGCCATTCGCTCGGCACCTGGAGAACCGAACTGAGCCCAGGAGGCGCCTGGGCACTGGATCAGCCCCCGACGGGGATCGCCAGGGTTCAGCTGCGCGACGCGCAATCAGGGGGAACGCTGCTGAGTTGGCCAAACTGAGCCCGACTGCCAGGCACAGGAAAGGGCCGCCCCCTTCTTGCGGAACGGCCCTGCTGCGACCATATGCAATCGTTCGGGGCTATCCCTTCTGGCGAGCGTCCATATAGGCGACAGCATCACCTACGGTGCGAATCTTCTCAGCATCCGAATCCGAGATCTCGCCACCGAACTCGTCCTGGAAAGCCATGATCAGGTCAATTATGTCGAGTGAGTCGGCTTCCAGATCGTCCCGGAAGCTGGCCTCCATTGTCACCTTGGCCGGATCAACCCCGAGCCGCTCGACGATGATGTTGCGCACCCTTTCGAAAGTGTCCATGGTTCCATCCTCCCGACCAACTTGCGCCAGCCTATGCCGCCCGGCCTGGGCTGGCGTATTTTACGTTCAGCGGAGCTGCCGGTCAAAACCGGCCCGAGCGACCTCTTGCTAACCAGGTCGCTGCCGCCTTATCATCTGTTTGTAACTGTGCTAAGAAACCCCACGATGAGGCTGTCGTTGCGTAGCCGTCATGAATCACAGCGCAAGTCCGACCATATCCGCATCTGCCTCGAGAATGACGTGCAGTCGCGTGGCATCACCTCCGGATTTGATGACTACCGCCTGATCCATGAAGCTTTGCCCGAGATGAGCCTGGCCAGTGTCAACACTAGCGTTGACCTGTGCGGCAAGACGCTCAATTCCCCTTTTCTCATTAGCGCTATGACCGGAGGAACGGCAGAAGCAGCTGAGATCAATCGAAACCTGGCGATCGCCGCCAGCGAACTGGGCCTCGGGATGGTGGTCGGCTCGCAGCGGGCGGCGATCGAAGATAGCCGTATGGCCGTCACCTACCAGGTCCGCTCTTTCGCTCCGGACATCTTGCTTCTGGCCAACCTTGGGGCGGTGCAACTCAATAGCGGCTACGGCGCCGACGAATGCAGGCAGGCGATCGAGATGATCGGCGCTGACGGCCTCGTTCTGCACCTGAACCCCTTGCAGGAATGCCTGCAGCCGGAAGGCGACCGCGATTTCACCGGCCTGGCTGACAAGATCGCAAAGCTTGTTGATGAATTGCCCGTCCCGGTGCTGGTAAAGGAGGTCGGCTGGGGGATATCGCCACGAGTAGCGGCCTTGCTCTATCAAGCGGGAGTACGCTATCTCGACGTGGCTGGTGCCGGTGGCACATCCTGGAGTGAAGTGGAAGGATATCGCGCCCTGGACGAAAGCAGCCGGCGTGTCGCCGCCGCTTTCGCCGACTGGGGCATAAGCACTGTTGAGTCCATCCTCAACGTGCGCCAGGTAGCTCAAGACATCACGATCATCGCCTCTGGTGGCATCCGCACCGGCGTCGATGTGGCCAAGGCCATCGCCCTCGGTGCCAGCGCCGCTGGCATCGCCCTGCCTCTTCTGGCACCGGCCTGCCAATCAGCGGCTGCGGTCGTCAACCACCTGCGCGAGTTGGAGCGCGAACTCCAGATTGCCATGTTCTGTACGGCGAGCCGCAGCCTGGCCGACCTGCGGCGAGCCATAGTGCCCGCGACCGCGTAGCTCAGTCTGTCTAGTCCGCGGTCATAAGACGCGCATCCAGCACCTCGATGCGCCCGTCGTCGAGGCTGTCCGTCAGTTCACGCAACGCTGCGCCCTGGACCCGGAGCACGACATAGCCGTGCTTCGGCTCCTGCGAGGGGAACACCGTCAGGCTTGCGATGTTGCCCCCTAGTGCCGTGACCTTCTGGGATACTGTGGCCAGCACCCCGGGCTCATCCGGCACATGCAGCATCAGTCGTACGCCCGGTTGAAAAGCACCCAGCACCTCGCTGAACCCCAGGAGGATGTCCGTCTCGGTGATTAAGCCGATGACCCGCCCGTCCCGCATCACCGGCAGGCCACCCAGGTGCTTCTCCGCCATTATCCGTGCGGCGACCTCAAGCGGCGTGTCCTCTTCGACCGTCACGACATCCTTGGTCATGATTCGGCCAACCGTGAGGCGGTGCAACAAGTAGGACATTTCGAAGATGCTGAGCGTGGTTGCGCTCGAGGGCGCGGCGTGCAGGAGGTCCTTCTCAGAGACTATCCCCAGCAGCCGGCCCTCGCCATCAACCACCGGCAGGCGCCGCACCCCTTTGTCCCGCATGAACTGAAGAGCATCCATCACCGGCATATCCGGGCCGGTGGTGATGGCTGGCGACGTCATGCGATGGCGCACAAACATTGATCCTCCTCCGCCGAGCCTGGCTCAGCGGCGATCGAAACCACGGCCGCCCGAACGGCCACCCCGGTCCCCACCATCCCGTCGCGGCGGACGAGAAGGCCGGTCATGCTCCCGCGCTTCCTCAGGCGTCCAACCTTCGAGCACCGCCTGGCGGGACAGGCGGATGCGTCCACTCGGGTCAATGTCGGTTATCATGACCATGATCTCATCGCCGACGTGCACAACATCCTCGACCTTCTCGGCCCGGTAGTCGGCAAGCTGCGAGATATGGACCATGCCATCTGTTCCCGGCAGGATCTCAACGAAAGCGCCGAAATCGGTTATACGCACAACCTTGCCCGTGTAGATGCGACCTACCTCGGGCACCTCAGTCAGCGCCTCCACGCGCCTGCGGGCGGCGTTGGCCGAGGCCTGGTCGGTGCTGGCGATGAGGACTGTGCCATCGTCCTCTATGTCTATCTTGACGCCAGTCTCTTCGATGATGCCGCGGATAACCTTGCCGCCGGGCCCAATGACAGCGCCGATCTTGGACGGATCAATCTTCATGATGGTGATGCTCGGCGCATATGGCGAGAGTTGCTTGCGGGGCTCAGCGATGGCTTCCGCCATCTTGTCCAGGATGAACAACCGGCCACGCCGGGCTTGCTCAAGGGCTCGGCTCAGGATCTCGTCGGAGAGGCCATGCACCTTGATGTCCATCTGCAGCGCCGTGATCCCCTCTCTGGTCCCGGCCACCTTGAAATCCATGTCGCCCAGATGGTCTTCCATCCCCATTATGTCGCTCAGAATGGCGTAGCGTTCGCCCTCGACCACCAGCCCCATGGCGATGCCAGCCACTGGCCGCTTGATGGGCACGCCTGCGTCCATGAGCGCCAGCGTGCTGCCACACACGCTCGCCTGAGAGGTGGACCCGTTGGACGACATCACCTCGCTCACTACCCTGATGGTGTAGGGGAACTCTGCCTCGCTCGGAAGGACAGGCAGGAGCGCACGTTCAGCCAGTGCACCATGCCCGATCTCACGCCGGCCCGGGGACCCCAGCCGCCTCACCTCGCCGACACTGTAGGGCGGGAAGTTGTAGTGATGCATATAGCGCTTGCTACTCTCCACTCCCAACCCGTCCAGGACCTGCTCATCGCTGGCAGTGCCCAGGGTAACGATGCTGAGAACCTGGGTCTCACCCCGGGTGAAGAGACCAGATCCGTGTGTACGCGGAAGCAGCCCAACCTCGCACGAGATCGGGCGGATGTCCTCCCAACCGCGGCCGTCGGCGCGCTCGCCCTCAAGAGTCATGCCTCGGACCACTTTCTGCAACACTCTGTCGAAAGCGGCCGGCACCTGCGCCAGCAGGGCCTCGTCGGTGATCGTGGCGGCTGCCTCGGCTTCAAGGGCACGCAAGGCAACCTCACGCTCCTCCTTGTCGCGGTGGCTGCGCAGCGCCGTGGCGATGCGCTCGCTCCATTGCTCGTCAAGCTGAGCGACCAGGTCCTCTGGCAAGCTAGCGATGACCGGCTGCCGCATCGGCTTGCCGATCTCCTCACGCATCTCTCTCTGGACGCGGATGCTATCCTGGATCACCTCGCGGCCGAGGCGCAGGGCCTGTACCATCAGGTCCTCCGGCACCTCTTGCGCACCCGCTTCGACCATGAGGATGGCGTCCTCGGTGCCGGCCAAGCGCAGGTCCAGCGTGCTTTGCTGCATCTGGCTCACTGTCGGGTTGACGAGAAACTCCCCGTTGACGTAGCCAATGCGGGTGGCACTTACTGGCCCGGCGAAGGGAATGCCCGAAATGCTCAAGGCTGCTGAAGCGCCCAGGATGGCGAGCACATCAATGTAGACTTCCGGATCCGCCGAGAGAGCCGTGATGATGATCTGCACGTCGTTGCGCAGGTTCTGATCGAAAAGCGGCCGCAAGGGCCGATCAACCAGCCGGCATAGCAGGACGGATGCCTCGGATGGCCGCCCTTCGCGCTTGATGAAGCCGCCCGGTATCTTGCCTGCCGCGTAAAGGCGTTCCTCGTAATCTACCGAGAGTGGCAAGAAGTCCGTGCCCTCCCGCACTGAGTCCGACATGACCGCGGTGACCAGGATGACCGTCTCGCCGGCGCGAACGGTGACCGCGCCATCAGCCTGATTGGCAAGTTTGCCCGTTTCAATGATGATCTCTTGGCCGCCCACATGAGTCGTATAGCTATGTACCACTTTCTTTCCTCCGAATTTGCGGGCGACCCTGAGAATAGGGACTGGCGGCTGCCTTCCAGGAGCCTCCGCAATCCAGCCTGGACTGCACCCGCCAATTCCTAATCATCAGGACGCCCGCGTAATCGCTACGTAAGCTGTTACCGAATATAAGAGAGCGAGTGCTGTGCGTCAAACGCACCCACTCGCTCTCTGGCTAACCGAATCGCTGAAGGATACTGTTATCTACGCAGGCCCAGGCGCTCTATAATCGCCCGATAGCGGTCCGGATCCGTCCGCCTCAAGTACGCCAGGTGCCGGCGGCGCTGACCAACCAACTTGAGCAGGCCGCGTCGCGAACCCTCGTCGTGCTTGTTCTCCTGCAGGTGCGTGACCAAGCTATTGATGCGAGTGGTCAGCAACGCGATCTGCACTTCAGGAGAGCCAGTGTCCGCCTCATGGACATGGTAGACCTGGATGATCTCGGATTTCTGAGTTTTGCTCAGTACCACAGCAAACTCCTTTCACACCCGTGCGCATTCGGCCTCACGGCAGGGCCCACTGGCCTGCTAGACACACTTACCCTTACTAAAGAACAGTATAGGGCTGAGCGGCAGGCTGCGCAAAGAAACGCTCCTCTCTCGCCTTGCAGGGAGCCCTACCCGTTGGGTGGCGGGCCTTTGCCCGAGCCAGTCCGCAAAGCCTATAATGCCAGACACTCTAGCGGGTGCCGATGCCGCCCGATCGGATCGTGCAGCTCATGCCAAAACGCTGTCCCAAGTGCGGCGCTACCAATGAGGATGCGGCTCTCTCCTGCCGAGAGTGCGGTTCGTCTCTGCCTAGGCAGGGAGCAAGGTCCGGCCAAAGCTTAGCACTGGACGGCCAGACATCTGGCGCCACGCCGTCGCTCGTGGCCGGCCGCTACCGCTTGCTCCAGAAGCTGATCCAGCGGCGCACAAGTGCCCTCTTCAAGGCCTGGGACGAGCAGGCAGGCTCCCCTGTGGCGCTCAAGCTGCTCGAGACCACCGGTCTCGTCACTCCTGCCGAGAAGCGCCTGTCGCTGTCCGAGTTCCGCCGCGAGGCAAAGCAGCTTCAGGCAATTCGCCACCCGAACCTCGTCCAGGTTCTGGATTTCTGGGTGGAGCGGGATACTGCCTATGTCGTCATGCCCTGGGTCCAAGGGCGGACGCTCTTGGCACTGCACCAGGAAGGGCCCATAGGAACCGGCAGAGTGAGAGCCATCGGCGCCCAGATCGCGGACGCCCTTGCCTTCCTGCACGGCCAGCCTTCGCCCATCATCATGCGAGACCTGAAAATGTCGCATGTGATGCTGGACGAGGAAGGCCACGCCGTCCTCCTCGACCTGGGGCTCACCCGCTTCTTCCGGCCCGGCCAATCGCGAGGGGCGGCTAACCGTGGTACTGCCCCCTACGAGGCTCCTGAGCAAGCGGAGTTCGGCATAGCGACACCACTGTCGGACATCTACGCCCTCGGCACGCTTCTGCTCGTCCTCGCCGAGGGTGCAGGCGGGAACAAAGCGACGGTGGACCCGGCTCTGCGCCAGGTGTTGGCTCGGGCGCGCCAGCTAGACCCCGAGAAGCGCTACAAGGACATGGCCGCCCTGCGCCAGGCCCTTCAGGGCGGTGTGCCCCTGCCGGTGCAGACGCTACGGGCCGAGCAGCCGCCACCCAGCCTGACCGTGCTCACCAAGTGTCTGCGAATAATGCGTCGCCCAGGGAAAGTCCAGGCTCAGTATCGCCTTCGCCTGCGCAACGACGGCGCCCAGGCGGCCACCGCAAGCATCAAGCCAGCGGTGTCCTGGCTGGCGGCTAGCCGGCGCGAGATCACCCTCGCGCCGGGCACTGAGGGGCAAGTGCTTGTGAAAGCGGACCTTGCCCAGGCTCCCCTGGGGGTGATGAGCGTCCCCCAGGCCATTCTGGTCGAGAGTGGATCGCGCGCCTGGGTCGCCGTGCAGTTCGAGGAGGCCGAGCCGGCGCTGGAGTTGGTGCAGACCGTCCTGGATTTCGGCCAGGTTGGCGACCAACTTGCCACGCAAACGCTTGTCATGCGTAATGTCGGTGGTGGCTCACTCGTGGTGGTGGCCACCACCCCGCACAACTGGCTGCGCCTTCAGGGTGGCGGCCGGCTGGAGATCGCCGCCGGCCAGCAGGCACAACTGACGGTTGAACTCAATCCGCAGCGCGCGCCAGCCGAAGGCGATGTGCCAAACGCCATCTCAATTGATAGCGACCAGCACCAGACCTGGGTAGGGGTGCGCTTCAACCGCGGCCGCCCGCAGCTATCGGTGGAACCAGCCGCCCTGGACTTTGGCGCTGTGCGCTCCCTACAGTCACTCACCGCCCGGCTATTGGTGCGCAACCTGGGCACCGGGCCGTTGGCAGCCAAAGTGCGTTCTGGCCATGAGGCGCTGAGCGTGCCTGCCACTGCCCTATCCGTCTCCCCGGCGCATCAGGTCGTACTAGCGGTGACGCTCAACCCGTCCAAGCTGCAGCCGGGTGAGCACCTGCTGGACGGCGTCTTGCTGAGCGGCAACGGCGGCTCCCTGGTAGTGCCAGTGCACGTCAGTATTCTGCGCCCGCTGCTCGCCGCCAGCGACACGCGGCTGGAATTCGGGCCCTTGCCTCCCGAAAACATCGCTGCTGCCAGCCAGACCCTGCTCCTCTCCAACCGCGGTAATGCGCCACTCATGTTCCGGGTGCAGCCACTCGTACCATGGCTTCAAGCATGGCCCTCTGAAGCCCGGTTGGAGCCCAGCGCGAGCACCATTCTTGAAGTCCATCTGCTGCCCGCTTCACTCACCTCGCCCGGGCTATACGAGTCCTCAGAGGCACTCAGGGTCGAGAGCGATGGCGGCAGCATCGAGATCGGTGCCTCGGTCAGCGTCGTCAAGCCAGTAATGAGCCTCGAGCCGCTGTCGCTCGACTTCGGCGTCGTTCCCGAGGGCGGCGTTAGCGAGCGCCAGCTGAGTGTGAGCAACGTTGGTACCGGCCGCCTGCTGTGGGAAGCCAGCACAGAGGCCGCCTGGCTGGAGATCCAGCCGCGATCTGGGGCTTTGCAGCCTGGCGAACGCGTGGCGATACTGACTCGAGCCTATGCCCTCGGTCTGGCCAAGGAAGCGCACGAAGGCCGTGCCACAATCCGGGTGAGCGGTCCCAGCGGCACGATCAGCGTGAACGCAAGCGTAGCCGTCTCCCGCCCCACATTGGTGGCAGAGCCGCTCGTCGAGCTCGGGCGCAGCCTCGATTTCACTCCCGTAACTGCCCCCCTGCTCATCTTCAACCGGGGCGCCGGCTTGCTGACCGGGTCAGCGTCATCGGCCCTGCCGTGGATAACGGTGCAGCCGTCGCAATTCTCCGTGCCCACCGGCGGTTCCCTGGCCCTGCAGGTCAGCGCTACTCCACCGCCAGATAGCCGGCCGAACGTGCGCCTGCCAGGGGCGATCCTTATCGAATCCAACGCCGGGCGAGCTGAGGTGGAAGTGCGTTTGGAGGTGCTGGCCAGGCCTCGCCTTCAGGCAGCGCCCGATCGCCTGGTACTGCGGGCTGCTGAAGAAGGTAGCATCGTCGTACGGAACGAGGGGCTGGGGGTGGCTAGTGCTCGCGTCACGACCTCACACGACTGGCTCCAGGTGAAGCCGCGGCAACTGACTATCAGACCGGGCCAGCGGGCAAAACTGTCGGTCACAGTGCTGGCAACCGAGACGTCGAAACCGTGCCAGGGCGCGGTGGTTGTCTCGGCGGCTGATCAGACTATCCAGGTTGACGTGGAGGCCGTATGATGCGCCCCCGACCTGAGGCCGTGCTCTTCGACTTCGACGGAACCTTGGTCCACATCGCGATAGACTTTCAGGCGATGAAGAATGGTGCGCTCGAAGTAGCCAGGCGTTACGGCGCTAACCCGGATCCGAACATGTTCACACTTGAGATGGTTGAATTGGTGCGGGACGCTCTGGCAGCTCGCGACCCAGAGTCGGCGGAGCGTTTTCGACGCGAGGCGCTGGCAGGCATCCAGCAGGTGGAGATGCGCGCCGTTGACAAGGCCGAGCCACTTCCTGGCGTGCCTGAGACGCTCGCCTGGCTCAGGGCGAATGGCATCGGCATCGGCATAGTCACACGCAACTGCCGCGCTGCCGTCGCCGCCGTTATCGAGCGCTACGCATTGCCCTTCGATGTGCTGCTGACCCGGGATGACGTGGCACGAGTGAAGCCAAACCCCGAGCATCTGCTCGGAGCCCTGCGCTTCCTGGAGGCCAGGCCCTCGCAGTCCATCATGGTCGGGGACCATCCGACCGATGTGGAGGCAGGGCGGGCCGCGGGCATGGTGACCGCCGCGGTCACAACGACACGCAGCGCGGCCCAGTTCGACGGGGCCCCCGACTTTGTCCTGGAGCAGATGACCGACCTCCAGGACATCATCGCCAGTGGCGCCTGGCTGAAGGCGGCGTCAAGGAGTTGCTGACAGTGGCCGACATCCCCTTCTGGCGCGATGTCTCCCTTATCCTGCTTGCGGCCGAGGCGATCGTCATCTGCCTGCCGCTCGTGGTGATCGGCTATTATCTGATACGTGGGCTCGCAGGCCTGCACCGCTGGCTGCGGCAGATACTTCCTGTAGCTCAGGACAAAACTGTGCTGGCACGGGATTACACCGAACGCTACGCCGCCATCGTGGCCATGCCCGTGATGGCGCTTGCCGGGGCCGTCGCTGCTCTCGGTGCAGCAGTGCGCACGTTAGCCTCGTTTTCTGCAACGTGGAGCCGGCCAGATGCGAAGGGTTAGGGCCAGGCCGGTCGCGATCGGCGCCCTGATCGGAGCTATCATCGGCGCTGGCATCGGAGTCATCGTCAGCACGCAGAGCCAGTCCGACACGGCCCCTCGGCTAGACTCGAAGTCCGCGGCTGGCATAGGCGTGGCTCTGGTCTCGCTGGTGCAGCGCCTGGTCGAGGCTTTCGGCTGACACGAGTCGGCGGCTCTTGGCGCGGTGAGCTTGCCCTGTGACCTTTTGCGGCGGCTCGGCGGCAGGTGGCGCCCGAGAGGCGCGCTTACCCGGATGAAGCGGGCCGTAGTTGTCTCATGGTACTCTGCAGGCTCAGTAGCCGTACGTGGCTTTCGGGCGCGCTTGGGAACGAGTGCTCCGTCTTCGCCGGGGCCGGTCAGTCAGGTATGACATCGCGCCTGGGCTGGCAGCCCTGGGCGTTCAATGCCGTTGCCGCGCCAGCGGCTGTCTCATTGTGTGCCGCCCTGCCCGGGACGGAGATGAGCAGGGCGGGGGAAAACGTTCATGTAGGATTGGCAGACTATGACTGATCTGTGGGCGCACGGCTTGCCCAGCCCAGCCGTGGAATCGGCAGAACGCCTGGCCGCGCTTGCTGTGAGCAACGTCGTCCTCGGCGAGGCCGCTGCTAGCGACGTAGCCGCCGCCCGCCAGGCTGGATTGCGCCCATGGGTGGCCGTCGCTGCCTTCCCGGTGCAGCCAGAGGAGGAGCACCTTCTCTGCCGCACACTGAGCGGCGAGCCGGTGGCCTGGTTTGGCTCTGGCTGCCCCTCCAGCCCCGTCCTACGCCAGCGCCTTCTGGAGAGAGTCCGCCAGTTGGCGGAATGGGACATCGAAGGCATCTTCCTTGACGGCATCCGTTTCGCATCGCCCTTCGAAGGGATCGAGACCTACTTCACCTGCTCCTGCCGCCGCTGCCAAGCCGCGGCAGCGGACCTCGGTTTCTCCCTGGTCGCCATCAATGCCTCCCTGCGCCGCCTGTTGCCTCGGCTGAGAGACCTCTCCGCTGAGGAACTCGACCACCTGGCCGGCACGTCCACAGCGGCGGATGGCCTTGCGCTGGCTGTGCGCTTTTCGCCTGTGACGCAGTGGCTAACCTGGCGTGCAGCAGCAATCACGTCGGTGGTTGCCCAGGTGCGTGCTGTCCTCAAGGCCCATGCGCCAGAGAAACAGTTGGCGGCCTACCTGTTCCCACCCTCTTTGGCGCCTCTCGTGGGTCAGGATTACCGCGGCCTCGCCCGGCACCTCGACCTCATCTCGCCCATGATCTATCGGCTCGGCGATGGCCCCGCCTGTCTGCCGGCGGAGTTGAATGGCCTGGCGAGCTTCCTGCCGCAAGCTGGCGGTCATGCCCGTTCTGCCCTGGCTTCCATGCTAGGACTCGACGATTGCACTGAAGACCATGTGGGCCTGGCGGCGGTCAGCGATCAATGCCGAGCGGCGCGGTCGCAGGCTGGAGCACACGCCCGGCTCGTCCCGATCCTGTGGCTGCAAGATCCGCTCCTCTCCGCCAGTGTGTCAGCCATTCTGGCAGGGGCCCCGGAGGGCGTCTCCTTCTACGCGGGTGAAGCGGCGCCGTGGCAACAGCTTGCCATCGCCTCGGCTTACCTCCGCTCCTGCCATCATGAGCTCTAGGCCAGGCCGGGACCAGAGTCTGCGCCTGCAGCGACCCCGGCCTTTCGCTCCTGGCTCAATGGTCGCTGCCCTACGCCCTAGAAGGCGTGATGTCCTCCGTGGGCTGGCCCTTGCAGGAGCAGCTTTGCTCTTGAGTGCGCCGCCGCAGCAGACGGTGGACCTGGGCCCCCAGCAGCAGGTCGTCAGCTGCAACCCGAAGATCGGGGTTCATACTCGCCTCACCGACGAAGTTGAAGAGTGGAAGATCAAGCTCAGCCTCGCGTTAGCGCGCGAGATGGGTGCCACCTGGGTGGTGGAGTACTTTCCTTGGGCCTACATCGAGCCAGAACCAGGGCGCTTCGATTGGCGGCATAGCGATGTCATTCTTGCCCATGCCTCGCGTCAGGGGCTGAGCCTGGTAGCGCGCCTGGGCTACACACCCGCTTGGGCCAGGCCGGATGGCTCCACCCCTTCTATGTTGCCACAGGCGAGCTGGCCGGCCTTCGCCGCTTTCTGTGCCGCCTTCGCAGCGCGCTACAGGGGCGTACTCAGCCGTGTGGTCATCTGGAACGAGCCCAACCTGGCCCTGGAGTGGGGTTTCCGCCCGCCCTCACCGGAGCAGTATTCAGGGCTTCTGAGCACCTGCTATCCAGCCATCAAGGCGAGTGCTCCCGAAACCATCGTCCTTGCAGGGGCATTGGCCCCGATGCCTTCCCCCCTTGACGACCCGACGGCTATGGACGATCTGACCTACCTGGAGCGTCTCTATGCCGCTGGAGGAGGGCAGTACTTCGACGAGTTGGCCGTGCATTCCTATGGCTGGGCCTACCCGGCGGACGAGCCTCCCGACCCCGGCAAGGTCAGCTTCCGCCGCGCCGAGTTGCTGCGGGGCATCATGGAGACACATGGAGACGGAGCGAAGGCTTGCCTGATCACCGAGGCCGGCTGGAACGATCACCCGCGCTGGACACGCGCTGTAAGCCCTTCCCAGCGTGTCCTTTTCACCCAGCAGGCATATGACCTGGCTTACCGCAGTTGGCCCTGGTGCCGGGCGGTGGCAATGTGGGTCCTGCGCTTCCCCTGGCCCCAGCGTTCGTACCAGGACTACTTCGCCTTTTTGACGAGCGACTTCGAGCCGAGGCCGGTGTATCTAGCCGTCAAAGCCTACGCGAGCAACTGCGTGGTAGCCGAACGGCCCTCCCAGTCGCTATAATGCTGCGATGCGGCGGCGTCAGTTTCTCCGCATCCTGGCTGTCACCGGGTGTGCTGCAGTGGCCGGCTGTGCCGCCGGCGACAACTCGCTCGCCCTGGTGCGCAGAAGTGGGCGCCTGCGGGTCGGCCTCGATGCTTCCTTTCCACCTTTCGAGGCCGTTGCACCAGAGGGCAACATTGTCGGCCTCGATGCAGACCTGGCCAGCTATGTTGCGAGCGCTCTGGGCGTCCAACCGGAGTGGCACAATATCGCCTATGATGGTCTCTACGATGCCCTGGCCGCCCGGCAGGTGGATATGCTCGCTTCGGCGCTGCCGAGTGACCCGCTGCGTACGCGGGATGTCAGCTACAGCCAGCCGTATTTCTATGATGGCGTCGTCCTTATCGGCGAGCCGGGTGCCCCACTCGCGGCGAAGCTCGCGGACGTGACGGGCAGACTGGCGGTGGAGATGGGCAGCGAGAGCGCCGCCCTGGCCCGCCGCCTAGTGAGGCGGGCCGAGGTCATCGAGATGATGTCGGAAGCGGACGTAATGGCCGCCGTGGCTGGCGCCAAAGCCGACTGGGGTCTGGTCGGGCTGGTCTCAGCCTGCGCCCACGCTGAGACATCGGGCGGCTTCGTTATCGGGGTCCAGCTCACCCAGGTGCCTTACTGCCTGGTCACGCGGGCTCAAGACAAAGCGCTGTCTCAAGCAGTCAGCGAAGCGCTGGAAAGCATATTGGCCTCGGCGGCCTGGCAGGCCTGCAGACGCAAGTGGCTAGGAGCGAAGTGTTGATGGTCCTCAAAACCAGATCGGCCCGCGAGGAGCGACTTCTGCGCACGGTCAGTGAGATACTGTCTCGCTGCGGGGCGCGGCTGCCGGCCAGCGAAGGTGAAGCAAAATGTGCCAGCTACATGCATGAGCGTTTCGCCAAAGCCAATCTCGAAGTCGAGATTCAGCCGGTGTCCTTCGCCCCCTACCAACACTTGCCCCTGGTACTGGGCTATGCCCTTATGGTGCTCGCGGCCATCGCCCTGGCCAAGGCTCCGCCGCTTGCCGCTGCCCTGTCCATCCTGGGAACGGTCGTGCTGCTGAGCGAAGCCAACGCCACGCCGACCATCTCCCGCGTTCTGCCGCGACGCAGCTCAAGCAACGTGATCGCCCGCCGGCCGAGTGAGGCCGCCCCGGCTCGCCGCCTGATCATCACCGCTCACCTTGACAGCGCCCACACCAGCCTGTTCAGCCACCCCAGGGCAGCCCTGATCCAGCGCCAGGCGTTCGTCTTTGCGATCAACGCCGCTGGGGCCATCACCATCCTTTCCATCCTGGGTTCGATCACGACCATAGGGACCGTCTGGTGGGTCGGGCTCGCTGCTGGCCTCTACCTGATCTTCCACCTCACCGTGCTGGTTCACAGCAGCCTGGATATGCCAGCTTCGCCCGGAGCCAATGACGACGCTTCTGGGCTGGCAGTGCTGGCGGAGCTGGCGGAGCAATTGCCTCCGCTTCGCCACACCGAGGTGTGGCTTGTCGCCACCTGTGGGCACGAAGCCAACCTGGCTGGTATGCGCGCCTTCCTCCAGGCAAAACGCCCCGCTGACCTGCCTAACACCCTGCTCATTAACCTGGAAAGCGTCGGCGCCGGTTCGCTTGGCCTATCGCTCGTGGAGGGGTACCTGCGCGCCAGCGGCGTCTCCCGTCAGCTTCTGCAGGCGGCGGCGATTGTCGCTCGCGACGAGAAGCTGCAGGTGCAGGGTCGCCCCTACCAGAACGAGAACACTGAGGCCTATCTTGCTCTGCGCTCGGGCCTGCCGGCCGTCAGCATGGTTGGCTTCGATCGGCGCGGCGCGGTACCCAACTGGCATTGGCGCACCGATTCAGTCGAGAACCTCGAGCCAGCTACGATGGACCTGGCTACCCGCCTGACCGAAGGTATCATCCTGCGGCTGGACACAGCTGTAGCGGTCCCGGCCGCGGGGCAAGGCCAGCAGATATGAAAGATGGCCGCTACCGGCGCCGGTAGCGGCCATCAACGCTGCACAGGCCAGGTCGGCTACCCCTGTCAGGGAAGGACGCGCTGCATGGCCTCGATCTCTGGCTCGCCTGGGCCTAGTGGCATGGCCACCTTGCCGCGTGCGACCACGGAACGGCATATGGCCATCACAATCTCGAAGCCCTTGAAGGCGCTTTCCACGTTGCAGGAATGAACCTTTGCCGGGTCATCGAGCCAATCGGCCATCTCTTGGATGTAGGGTGGCATGTCGTGGGCGTAGTCCATCTTGCCCGGCCCAGAGATGACCCCGTTTGAATCTCGGGTGACAGCCCGCCATCCGCCACCAGTCAACACCTCGGCAAACCCCTCGGTGCCCTGAACGCAGATCCGATTCTTGTGCCACCAGTACTCCACCTCGGGAACGTCGGGAGCACCAGCGCCACACTCAACGATGCCACGCACACCGTTGGCGAACTGGATCAGGCCGGCGATGTAGTCCGGTGAACTGTGGATATCGGCGAACTTCTCTTTGCCGTCAGCCTGGCCGACGGCCCACTCCGCCTCGGCACCGCCGTTGTACCAGCGCATGTAGTCAACCAGGTGAGTGATCATGTGCAGCATCCAGCCGAGCGACGAAGCGTAGATCGTCTGCACCCGGCCGATAGCGCCGCTGTCAACGATCTCTTTCACCTTCTTGTAATGCTCTCCGTAGCGGTGCTGATGGCTGACTACGGCCTTGATGCCCGATGGCCGCAGCATGCCCATGATCTCGAGCGCCTCATTCATGTTCATGGCAAGCGGCTTCTCGAAGGCGATCATCTTGACGCCCGCCTCGACGCCGGCCTTCACCAGAGGCACTCGAATCTGGGGCAAGGTGCAGAAAACGAAGACGTCGGGCTTGGCCTCAGCCAGCATGCGGGAGGCATCTGTGTCAGCCACCGGGGCACCGTACTTCGCCTTAGCGGCCTCCATCCGTGCGACGTCAATGTCGCACACGCCGACAATCTTGAAGCGAGGGTTGGCGGCGAAAGCGTCAGCATGGTGCACCCCCCGCTTGCCCATCCCTGCGATGGCAACGGTATAGACGCGCTTAGCCTCGCTCACTTCTTCTTCCCCCAGGCTCGCACCGTCTCGATGACGTAGTCAATCTCGTCCTGATGCAATTCAGGGAACATCGGTAGAGAGATGACGCTGGCAGCCGACTTCTCGGACAGCGGCACGCACGGGTGCAGGTCAGCTGGCTTGCCCCACGGGTAACCTTCCTGCTGGTGGATAGCGATCGGATAGTGGACCTTGGCGTCAATGCCGGCGTCGTTGAGGTACTTGAGCATGGCGTCCCGCTGCTCAGTCTCGATGACGTAGAGGTGGTAGACGTGGCGGTAACCCGGTGTCTCCGTAGGCAGCTTGATGCCGGGCACGTCCTTCAGGCCGGCAGTATACATCGCCGCGATCTCACGGCGTCTGTCGTTCCAGGCATCCAGTTTCTTGAGCTTGACGCTGAGAATGCCGGCATGGAGATCGTCCAGGCGGCTGTTGTAGCCCATGCTGTGCACCGAACGCTTGGTTGAGCCATGGTTGCGCAAGGCCTTCACCCTGGTGCTCACATCCTCGCGGTTGGTGATGATGGCACCGCCGTCACCAAAGGTGCCCAGATTCTTCTGAATGATGAAGCTGGTGGCTACAGCGTCACTGAGCTCGCCGATGGCGAAATCGTCGCCCCGTGCCCCGATCGCCTGAGCGCAGTCTTCCACCACCAACAGGTTGTGGCGCTTGGCAATCTGGGAGATGGCACGCATGTTGGCCGGCTGGCCATACAGATGGACCGGCACGATGGCCTTGGTCCGCGGTGTGATAGCGCCCTCAATCTTGGTGACGTCAATGTTGCAGGTGTCAGGGTCAATGTCCACGAAGACCGGTTTCGCGCCGACGAACCAGATAGCCTCGGCCGTGGCGAAGAACGTGTTGGCAACCGTGATCACCTCGTCGCCGGGGCCGATGCCCAAGGCCAGGAAGGAAAGCCACAACGCGTCAGTGCCGGAGTTGACGCCGACGGCGTACTTCGTGCCGGCGTAGGCGGCCAGTTCCTTCTCGAACCGGGCCAGCGTAGGGCCTTGAACGTATTCGCCGCTCTCGAGCACCGAATGGATTGCGCCATCAATCTCGTCTTTGAGGTCATGGTACTGCCTGACATGTCCGTAGAACCCGACTTTCATACGCGACGCCTCCTGTATAAGTGCGGTCCCTTCCGGCCATTGAAGGCACCCGAACCTTGTGCGCCAAAAATCTGGCTCACCTGGGTCATACTACACGCTTGGCGCCGCAGCGGCAATCGTGGAGGGCCGCAGGCGAGCGTTTGGATGGGGCAAGGGCAAACGGCATGCTGGGGCAACCAGACTCTCTGGCGCGCATAGCCTTTAGGCTCTATCATGGGCGCTATCTGCCAACGGAGGCGAAACTGTGACACAGACGCGCAAAGAGATTCTCGAGCAGCCCAGCGTTATCACCAGGGTGATCGAACGCAACTGGCCGACGGCGCAGAGGCTGGCCGAGGCGATAAGGCAATCCGGCATCGAGTACGGTGTGGTTGCTGCCCGAGGCACTTCGGACAACGCCGCCTACTACTGCAAGTACCTGCTTGCCATGGCCAACGGCATACCGGTGGCGTTAGCTTCCCCTTCTCTGTATACCCACTACAACCGCCCGCCGAACCTGGCGCATTCCCTCACCATCGGCATCTCGCAATCAGGGGCGAGCACCGACATCGTCAGGACCGTCGAGACAGCGCGCTCGCAGGGCGCCCTGACCCTGGCCATCACTAACGACGAGGATTCGCCGCTGGCCAACACAGCCGAGATGGTGATGCCTTTGCTCGCCGGCCCGGAACTTGCCGTCGCTGCCACCAAGACTTACACAGCGGAGTTGGCGTGCATCGCCCTGCTCTCCGTGGCCCTGAGCGGCGACGAGTCCAGGTTGGCTGAGCTAAGGCAGGTCCCCGCAGCAGTCTCCGAAGCCCTGGCGACTGAGGCTATCGTGAGGCAAGCGGCCGAGCGCTATTCCTATATGGACTATTGCGTTATGCTCAGCCGCGGCCTGAACTACTCGACCGCTCTGGAGATCGCCCTCAAGACCAAGGAACTGGCCTACGTTCAGACGCAGGCCTACAGCACTGCCGACTTCATGCACGGGCCACTGGCCAGCATCGTCTCCCGCTTGCCCGTGT
The DNA here is from genome assembly GCA_034436255.1 of Anaerolineae bacterium. GTDB lineage: Bacteria > Chloroflexota > Anaerolineae > DRVO01 > DRVO01 > DAOTVV01. The sequence goes on along the minus strand of DAOTVV010000054.1, from coordinate 3,651 downwards.
TCTCGGTGATCGTTTCCGGCGCACTGCACGATAATCTGCTCGAAGCACTGCGGACTGTTAAGGATCGTGGTGGCGAAATGATCGTCGTCTCGGACAGCGATGACGCCCTGACAATGGCGCGAACGCCCTTCCGCATCCCGGCCGTCCCGGAATGGCTCAGCCCGATGGTGGCAGTCATCCCTGGGCAGTGGTTCGCCCTCTATCTCGCCCTGAGCCGGGACTACGATCCGGACCATCCGCGAGCCCTTCACAAAGTAACCGTCACTTTCTGACGCTGGCGAGGTGAGAGCGTGCCTGACCGCAGTCCCGCTGTGCAGGAGCTATGCATCAGGCCCCCACGGCCCGAGGAGATCCCCGTCATAGAGGATATCGCCGCTGCCGCCTGGGCTCCGATCTATGAGCATTTCGACCGCCTGCAGATGGAGCGCTTCGGCGAGTTGGCGCGCCCAGCACGAATCGAGAACAAGCGGGAGCAGGTGCGCAACTTCGCCGCTCGCTGCCCGGATCAAGTCCTCGTGAGTGAGTATGCGGGTGTCGTAGTTGGCTTCATCACCTTCACCATAGATGAAGCCAACCGTATCGGCGTGATCCAGAACAACGCCGTGCATCCGGACTACGCCGGCCGCGGTATCGGCACGGCCCAGTACGAGCGCCTGCTCGAACTCTTCCGCGAGCGGGGCCTGCGCTATGCCTCGGTAACCACGGGGCTGGACGACAGTCACGCTCCTGCCCGGCGCGCCTATGAGAAGGCTGGTTTCGTCGCCATGTATCCCTCGATCGAGTACATGCGCAAACTCTGACATGGCGATCCATCGGCTAGGAGGTATGAGAATGAAGCGTCCTGATGGCGTAACCGTGATCGCTCTGTACCAGTTGCTGATGGGTTTCCTGGATATGTGCCTGGGCTACATCGCCTTGTGGATCGCCTTCATCGCGGGCGCGACCTCGGAGCATCCTTTCTGGCGTCTGTTCGTCTGGGGCGGCGGCGGCACGTGGCTGTTCCTGGGCGGCTTAGCCTACCTCATAGCCGGCATCGGCCTCTGGCAGATGCGCACCTGGGCCCGCTGGCTGAGCGTAGCGCTAGCCATCCTGGCCCTGCCCGTGTTCCCGGTCTGGACGATCATCGGCGCTCTCATCATCTGGTACCTGCTGCGGGAGGATCCGCACACCTGGCGCGCCGCCGCCTAACAACGGACAGCGTGGCCGGCGCCCAGGTCAAGCGGCGCCGGCCACCGCCATTCTCGGCGCCCATGACCTTGCCGCCGCCATTGCTTCCCTGTAACGTAGGTGTGCATGGCTCCGAGATAGCCCGGAGCTACACTCTGCCTTTCGGCTTGGGGAGGCGTCTGTGAGGGTTCTGGTCACGGGAGGCGCCGGGTTCATCGGCTCTCACCTCTGCGACTTGCTGCTCGCCCGCGGCCACGAAGTTGTCGTCATGGACAACCTGGTGACCGGTGATCTCGCCAATGTCGAGCATCTCTTCGGGCAGCCGGGCTTCAGCTTCCTCGAGTACGACGTCACAAACTACGTGCACGTCCCTGGCAAGCTGGACGCCATAATCCACCTGGCGTCCCTGCCCAGCCCGGTGGACTACCTGCGCCTGCCCATCAGAACCCTGAAAGTGGGCGCCCTGGGCACACACAAGACCCTCGGATTGGCCGTCGCCAAGAGAGCGCGCTACCTTCTGGCTTCCACCAGCGAAGTCTACGGCGACCCCGAGGTGCACCCACAGCCTGAATCTTATTGGGGGAATGTCAACCCGGTCGGCCCACGTGGTGTCTATGACGAGAGCAAGCGCTTCGCTGAGGCGATGACGATGGCCTATCACCGTGCCCATGGCATCGAGACGCGCATCGCCCGCATCTTCAACACCTACGGGCCGCGGATGCGCCTGGACGACGGGCGGGTCGTCCCCAATTTCATCAAGCAGGCTCTGCTCGGCGAGCCATTGACCGTGTACGACAGTGGCTCCCGGACGCGGAGTTTCTGCTACGTCTCGGACCTGGTCGAAGGCTTGTACCGGCTGCTCATGTCCGACGAGGTCGAGCCGACCAACCTGGGCAACCCCTCAGAGATGACCATACTGGAATTCGCCAAGAAGGTGCGGGCGGTTGCCGGCTCCACTTCGCCCATCGAGTACGTCCAGCCCCGGGATGACCGTACAAGGGACGACCCGAACATGCGCCGCCCGGACATCAGCAAGGCGAGGCGAGTCCTCAACTGGGAGCCTGTGGTTGACATTGACGAGGGCTTGCGCAGGACCGTGGAGTACTTCCGGGGCAAGCTCCAGGCGAACGCCGCACCTGCCTGATCGGGGGAAGGCGGTGTGCCACCAAAACGAAGGCCGCCATCGCGGGTGTGGCGGCTAGCAAGGTGGGCGAAACAGGGTTCGAACCTGTGACCTCTTCCTTGTAAGGGAAGCGCTCTGACCAGCTGAGCTATTCGCCCTCCGCCTGTAGTAGGTGCCACTGCCTCAGACCACTACCCCTAGTATGCCAGCAGCCGAACACATGTTCTGACAGCGACTTGACGGCAACCCGCCGGGGCGAAGGGGGAAGCATTGGCACACCAAAGCCCCGGCACCGGCTCCGTCACTATGCGCTCTGATGGGCGCTGGCAAGCGTCCGTCCAACTGGAAGGCAAGCGCCACTGCGTCTATGCCAGGAGCGAACGGGAAGCCAGGAAGAAGCTGGCGGCCCTGCTGAAGCAAGCAGCTGTCTGCGGCAGTCTGCCTGACCCAGGCCGGCGCACCGTAAACGACCTGGTGAACGAATGGCTGGCAGCCGCCAACCTCAAGCCCACAACAACCGCCCATGCCAGGCTGATGCTGGACACCTACGCCCTGCCTAGCATCGGCCACTTGCGCCTGTCGAAGCTGGAGCCAAGCCACTTGCAGCGCCTTTATGGCAGGCTGGAGCGGCAGAGCCCTAGTGTCGCCGACAAGGTGCACCGCCTCTTGCATCGGGCTTTTGCCGTGGCCGTGCTCTGGCGCTGGTTGGGCGAGAATCCCGCCGACCGGGTGCTAAGGCCAGCCTACCACGCTCTGCGCAAGGACGTGTGGAGCGCTAGCGAATTGGCCGCTTTTCTGGCTGGCACTCAGGACCACTGGCTCCAGCCCCTCTGGGTGGTGGCCGTGGCAACTGGCTGCCGCATCGGGGAGCTGCTGGCTCTCACCTGGGCCGACGTGGACCTAGCCGGGGGCAGCATAGCCATCAACAAGGCGGGCCAGCATATCGCCGGCCAGTGGGCAGTGAGCACACCCAAGACGGCGAGCGGCTACCGAGAGATAACCATGCCACCGGAAGGTGTGGCCGCCTTACGGCACCAAAAGGCACAGCAAGCTGCCTGGAGACTGGCGGCCGGCCCTGAGTGGACGCCATCGGGCCTTGTCTTCACTGGCAAGACGGGCCGGCCCTTGCAGCGCTCGACCGTTGAGCATGCCCTCAAGCGAGAGTGTATGCGCCTGGACCTGCCGCCAGTGACCCCGCATGGACTGCGTCACCTGCACGCCAGTTTGTTGCTTGCCCAGGGCCTACCGGTTCCGGCAGTATCGGCCAGGCTCGGACACGCCAACCCCAGCATCACCATGTCGGTGTATGCCCACGCCATTGGCAAGGGCGATGCGGCGGCGGCGGAAGCCATCGGCAGAGT
>DAOTVV010000053.1:0-5554 GCA_034436255.1 Anaerolineae bacterium | reverse complement strand
TCAGCGGCTGGCTGGCCACCGTCTCGCCAATGCGGCCGTCCACGAAATAGTGCACATCGGACCCGCAGATACCTACGCTGCGCACGCGTATCAGCACCTCGCCCGGTCCTGGGACTGGTATCGGCAGATCGGAGATTTCTATGTGGCTAGGGCTGACTAGCAGTGCCGCCTTCAAGGTTGACCTCAATCGGGAAATGTCTTGTGGTCAGCGAAGTTGCCCTCGGCGTCAAAGGCAAACTGGTAAGGAGGGCCAACCTCCACGTCGCCGTCAATCTGCGCCAGGAGAGGCTCGCTCACGACCATGCGCTCGAGATGAAGCGTGTCCCGAGCGCGGCAGATGCGCATCTGGCTGGCAGGGCGGCCGGAGACACGTATGGCTGTCTGCAGCACCTCGGCATCGCTCTGAAGCGGCATGGGCATTTTGGCACGCTGCCAAAAGCCCGAGGCCATGGAATTGATGCGCAGGGCCTCCATGTCTACCTTGCGGGCGAGCCGCTCAGTAGTGACATCCGCAAGGCCAATGCCTGTCGCGTTGCCATGCGAGACATCGGTGAGGTCCAGCGCCGCCAGACAGCCGATGCGCGGCCGTTCAGGGTCCGCGACGCCGGCAATGCTGATCCGACCGACGGTCTTGCTGTCCATAGCCGTGCCGCTGATGTCTTTGCCGACCCAATCCAGCAGCACAATGTCGGCCTCTGGGAATGGGAACCCAGCCATGTGGCGCTTGACTTGCTCGAGCAGGGCCGGCTCGCGCTCCAGGATCTCGTGCGAACGCAGGGCCACAACCTGCTCCGTCTGCCCTAGGGCGTTCTCGATAATCGCCAAGCCAGCGACAATCGGCCGGGCGGCAAGCATGACTCTCGCAACCTCGGGAATCTCGTCCCGCAAGCCGTTGGAGCCGAGGCTATGGATGCGCAGAGCGCCGGCGGCCTTGCCCAGCCCGATGGCCATCATCTTGCAGAGGCCGCTTTCATAGCGCCCCGTGAAGTCCGTATGCGGCTTAATGCGTTCGACGAGGAGGACGGCATCAGCCTCGCTGGCGATGCGGTCCATGTAGACCTCAGTCCCACGAGGAGTGCGGCCCACCACTACTACGTCCATGCTGGACCGGATAGGGGCACCGACGCTCTCTTCGGTGACGCCAAGGCTGGCAAGCAACTCCACCTGGCCGGCGGCAGTGGCGCCGCCGTGAGTACCCATCGCTGGTACGAGAAAAGGCTCGCCGCCGGCAGCGCGTACTGCCTCGCAGGCAGCACGCAGGATAATGGGTATGTTGGTCACACCGCGGCTGCCAGCGGTGATGGCCACTTGCTGGCCCGGAAGAAACGATGGCGGCACGGCCGCCAGTTGCTGGCGCACGGCGGTGGGGATGTCTCTCAGATGGTCATGAGATAGACGCTGGGTGATCCAGCGGAAGGGCGGCAAATCCATCAGCTCGTCTCCTGAACGGCTGCGATTATACCACCCGGAGAAGGCATGTCCAACGCGATGCGACAGCGCCCGAAGAGAGAGCGTGATGAAGGCGGGCAGCAAAAAGCCGCCTCATCTGGATATCGGATGAGGCGGCCTCTTTTATGAGCTTGTGCGTCTGGTCAGACTCGGACGGTGCTGGATTTCGCGGTCTCGGCGAGATGGGCAAAAGCAGCGGCATCGCTGACGGCGAGGTCGCTGAGCGTCTTGCGGTCGAGAGCAATGCCGGCAGCGCTGAGGCCACTGATGAACTGGTTGTAGTTGAGCCCGTTCAGGCGCGCGGCGGCGTTGATGCGCGTGATCCAGAGCCGGCGCATGTCCCGCTTGCGATTGCGCCGATCGCGATAGGCGTAGGCCAAAGAATGAATCAGGGACTCGCTGGCGCGCCTGAAGAGTTTGCTGCGGCTGCCGTACTGCCCCTTCGTTAGTTTGATCGTCCCCTTGTGTCGCCGGTGCGTGACCGGACCACCCTTTACTCTTGGCACCTCAATACCCCCTGAAACCTGCTGCTTACTTGCTCAGATACGGCGCCAGGCGCCGGACACGCTCGACCGTGGCGTGATCGGTGACGACATGCATCTCATCAAGCATGCTCTTGACCCGACGAGCCTTGTTGCGGCGGAAGTGGCCTTTGGGCCCTCGCGTCCGCAGTAGCTTGCCAGATCCGCTGAGCTTGAACCTCTTCGAGGTTGCTTTGTGGGTCTTGATCTTGGGCATCAATCGTTCTCCTGTCTGTTCTAGAGACAAGCCCGGCCCTGGCCAGGCAACGTCATACGGTTCGTCAGCGTGTCTTGCTGGGGGCGAGCACTGCGCTGAGTGTGCGCCCGTCTATGGCGGGGAACTGCTCCACAGTGCCGATGTCCTGAAGCTGCTCTATCAGGCGCATGAGCATCTGGCGAGCCATCTCCATGTGCGCCATCTCACGCCCGCGAAAGACCACGCGCAACCTCACCTTGTCCCCTCGTTCGAGGAAGCGGTGAGCGTCGTTCATCTTGTGCGCAAGGTCGTATTCGCCAGTCTTCGGGCGCAGCCGGATCTCCTTGACTTCGATAGTCTTCTGGGCTTTCCTGGCATCGCGCTCGCGCCGCGCCCGTTGGTACTCGAATTTGCCGAAATCCACTATACGGCATACAGGTGGCTCAGCATTGGGCGCCACTTCGACGAGGTCGAGGCTTTTCTCCTGGGCCAGTGCCATGGCCTGCCGCGTGGGCATCACGCCCAGCTGTTTTCCATCGCTGTCTATGACACGGACCTCAGGAACCCGGATCTGCTCGTTGACGCGGTACTCTTTGCTGCTGATGTGATACCCCTCCTGGCTTGTGGCGGGTGCCGGCGAAGCCAACTCACCTGCATGCGCGCTAATATAGCATATGGCTTTGCGCACCGGCAACTGCTCGCCGGCCGTGCGCCCAGCAAGACCCCAAGTGTGGCACAGTTCGCGGCTTTTGGCTAGAATCGGCCTACGTATCGCTCGGGCTAGGGCGCTTTCATGGCCTGAGCCAGGCGGGGAGCAGAGATGATTCGGATCGGCATCATCGGTGCCACGGGATACACCGGCTTCGAGTTGCTTCGCATTTTCGGCCGCCACCAGCAGGCGGACATCAAGTTCGTCACCTCTGAGCAAAATGCCGGGCAGAGGTATAGCCAAGTCTTTCCCTGCCCGTACGACGCTGAGCTTATCCATGCCGAAGAGGCCCCGATCAAGCAGGCTGACGTTGTCTTTCTTTGCCTGCCGCACGGCGTCTCGATGGAGATGGTTCGTAAGGTGTGGGATGCGGGCGTGCGCGCGATAGACTTGAGCGCCGATTTCCGTCTGCGCGACCCGGCTGCCTACAAGCGCTGGTATGGCCGCGATCATCGCGAGACGGAGTTATTGAAAGAGGCCGTATTCGGCATGCCCGAGATCTATCGCGAGCAGATTGCGGGAGCAAGGTTGGTCGCCAACCCTGGCTGCTACCCGCAGACGGCGATCCTGGGCCTGCTGCCTCTGGCGCGGGCGGGAGCGTTAGCCGAACCACGGATAATCGTGGACTCGTATTCGAGCGTTTCGGGAGCGGGGCGCGGGTTGACCCTCACCAGCCACTTTGTCGAGGCGAACGAGAACCTGTCGCCGTACAATATCGGTTACCGCCACCGGCACATCAGCGAGATGGAGCAGGAACTCAACGCCGCTGGCAGCGGCCCGTACGAGATCACGTTCTCGCCTCACCTGGCCCCGATCAACCGCGGCATTCTCTCGACCATATACGTCTGGACCAAGCCGGAGTGGTCGCTAGAGAGGCTGCAGGCGCATTACGAGCAGAGCTACGCCGGCGAGCCCTTTGTGCAGGTTCTGCCACAGGGGCAACTTGCCACCATCGCCCATGTGGCCAACAGCAACCGTTGTGTGATTTCGCTGACGCAAGTGCGCCAGGGCCAGATCATCGTCTGTTGCGCGCTCGACAACCTGATCAAAGGGGCGTCTGGCGTCGCCGTACAGAACATGAACATTATGTTTGGCCTGGACGAGCGCATGGGGCTGATTGGCTGAGATGCCCTACCTGGCAACGGTCACTGGCTGGGTTGATGTAGAGGAGCTAGGCTGTATTCTGCCGCATGAGCATGTGCTCACGGACTTGCGCCCGCCTGATGTCACTGGCAGGGGTGAGGTAGACCTGGCGGACGTGGTTGCCGTGATGTCGCCCCGTATCGAGGAGGCCAGGGCCGCTGGAGTGACCGCCATCATCGAGTGCACGCCAGCCGGTTGCGGCCGCAATATAGCCGCACTGCGAGCGCTATCCCTCGCCACCGGGTTTCCGATCGTCGCCAGTGCCGGCACGTACCGCGAGGCCTTCATGCCCGCGTGGGTGAAGGACATGGACGAGGCCGGACTGATGGCCTGGCTGAGGCGAGAACTGGTCGAGGGCATTGATGGAACGGATGTGCTTGGCGGCCTGATCAAGCTGGCCGTCTCGGATGAGGGCATCACGCCGGCCGAGGAGCGCGTCCTGCGCGCGGCCGGACGGGTAGGGGCTGAACTTGCTGTGACGGTAGCGAGCCATACCCTCAGCGGTCGGTCGGCGGTGCGCGAGGCTGACATTCTCGCCTCAGTCGGCTTGCCAGCCGAGCGTTTCGTCTGGGTGCATACGCAGGCCGAGCCTGATGTGGCCTACCATCGCGAGGTGGGCCAACGAGGCTGCTACCTGGAGTACGACGGCATTGGCAATGGTGACGACGGTTATTATCTGGCGGCGCTGGAGCGTGCTTTCACTTGGGGCCTGGGGGAGCGCGTCTTGCTATCGCAGGACGCCGGCTGGTACCGGCCGGGCGAGCCGCGCGGCGGGCAGCAGGCGCCGTATGACTATCTGCCCAAAGAGTTCGTGCCTGAATTGCGGCGCGAGGGCTATCCTGAATCAGTTATCAGTTTGCTTATCGAGGAGAACCCCAAGCGGGCTTTCGCGCGCGAACCAAGGCCCCGGGAGGAGGCTGCTGGCACCTGGGCGCGGTCATGAAAGGCGATTCGGGGTGCGGGGTTCAGAGAGGGTCAGCTTGTGTTGACTAGAGGGACGCCGGTGGAGACTGTGGTGGTCAAAGTGGGCGGCAATGAACTGGACGATGCCGCTTTCATGGAGCGGTTCGTTGGCGCGCTAGTGCGTTTGGAGGACCCGCGGCCGGTGCTCGTCCATGGCGGCGGCAAGGAGATCGCCGCCCTGCAGAAGCGGCTGGGGCTGCAGCCTCAGTTCGTGGAGGGCTTGCGCGTAACCGACGCCGAGTCCCTGCATGTGGCCGAAATGGTGCTTTCGGGTAGTATCAATAAGCGCCTGGTGGCGCGGCTGGTGATGGCAGGAGCGCAGGCCATCGGACTGAGCGGCGTTGACCTGGGCCTGATCCGGGTGGATAGGATGGCGCACCCTTCAGGCGACCTGGGCTTAGTGGGCTCGGTCCGCAGCGTCAACGGCGAGGCGCTGAACAGCCTGTTGGCCCAAGGTGTGCTGCCCGTGATTTCGCCCATCTCGCTCGGTTACGACGGGCAGACGTACAACGTAAATGCCGATCATGCCGCTCTTGGTATCGCCAGGGCGATAGCTGCCCGCGCCTTACTTCT
>DAOTVV010000052.1:0-13016 GCA_034436255.1 Anaerolineae bacterium | reverse complement strand
CAACCATCGCCTGGAGGAGTTGCTGGACAAAGCCTTCGGCGAGGTGATCACGCTGGCGCGCAAGGAGGGCGTGAACACGCGCACTGCTGCGACGATGGTCGCCGTCCAGCGCGTGCACGACGCGACGGTTCTGCGCGGGATCTACCCGTAGGTAGCAGGCGTCTCCTGGGGTAGCCGGCAATGGGCTCTGCCCGCTGCCGGTTACCCCCAACTCCTTCGCTGTTCCTATCGTGGCTCGCGGTTCGTTCTCGCCGCTTCCCAGGCCAGCATTGCCTTCTTGCGCAGGGGGCCGCCGCCATAGTTGCCACTGCCGCCCGACTTGGGGACGACGCGGTGGCAGGGGATGAGGTAGCTGATCGGGTTGTGGGCCACAGCTTGGGCGACGCCGCGCACCGCCTCCGGCCGCCCGACGCGCTCAGCCAGGTCCTCGTAGGTGAGGACATCGCCTTCGGGGACGCAGAGGAGCGCCCGCCACACCTGCACCTGGAGGGCGGTGCCCTCGACGAAGAGGGGCAGCGGCTGCTCAGGGTCGCTGCGGCCGAAGGCTGAGTCGGCAAGGGGGGCAGTACTGAGGGGGTCTTCGACGAAGTTCGCCTGCGGCCACATGCTTCCCAGTTCCGCCAAGGCGCTCTCTCGCCCATCGGTGACGAAAATGAGGCCGCAGATGCCCCACTGGCACACGGCGAGGAGGGCGGTGCCGAAGGGAGATTCGTGGAAGGCGTAGCGGATGGCTGAGCGCTGCCAGCTGTGCTCGATTGTCCCAGAGGTTCGCTCCCGATAGGTGAGCGAAAGCGGCCTCCAGGGCCCCTTGCGGCCAGGCATGTCGACGCCGTTCCTGCCCAGGAACTCATGCGGCAGCAAGACGCGGGCGCGCCGCAACTGTTCGCTGGTGTACTCCCTGCTCATGTAATACAGCAGGCGTTCGATGCTGGCGCCGGACCAGCGGCGGGAGAGGAGCTGTAGCTGCCGCTGGGTCAGGCCCAACGCCTCACCCACTTCTGCCGGGCTCGGTACCCGGCGCGGGTGCGCCTCGCAGTAGGCGACCATTCGCTCCACCTTTGCATAATCCCCTTCCAACAAGCCATCCCCCTCCTGTGGCGCTGCGCCCACTTTACCTGGGCTGGCCGGCGCCAGCAATTCGATTTCCATGCCGTCGGCGTCGGGCGCGGCCTCGCAAGTGGGCCGAACGGCAAAGCGCATCTGTCCGACCTGATGAGCGGCACTCCAGCAGTACCCTGGCGTCCGACGGGATGGCAACGGGCGAAAGTGGCCGCCTGCGATCCCAAGAGCGTAAAATGACTCTTTGGGCAATGGCCGCCCGGCCGTTGTCGCACTACTTCTCAGGAGCCCTGCAACAGATGGATATCGGCATTTTCGGCCTGCCGCAATCAGGCAAGAGCATGCTTTTCTCGCTGCTCACCGGCGTCAGTGTGGCCGGCGGCCAGCGCACCGAAGCCAGCGTCGGCGTGGCCAGGGTCTACGACGAACGTGTTGCCCAGCTATCGGCCATTTTCAAGCCGAAGAAGACCACCTATGCCACGCTCACGTTCATAGACCTGCCGAGCTACGATCTGCAGGCCAGCCGGAAGGAGAAGAATCGCATCCTGCAACTCATCCAGGACGCAGACGCGCTTCTGGCGGTGGTCCGCGCCTTTGAGGACGAGAGCGTGCCCTGGCCAAGCATGAGCGCCGCCGGCCCCAGCGCTGATACTCCCGCGAAGCAACTGGAGACGATCAAGGCCGAACTGCTGATCCGCGATATGGAGGTCGTCGAGACGCGGCTTGCCCGCCTGGAGGAGTCAGAGCGCAAACACAAGATCAGCAAGGACGAAGAAGCTGAGCTAGCCACGCTGCGCCTGATCCAGCCGGCGCTGGCCGATGAGAGGCTGGTGTCTCAACTTGGGCTCAGCGAGGCGCAGATGAAGGCGGTCGGCTCTCTCGCCCTGTTCACGGCCAAGCCGATCATCGTTGCCGTCAATGTGGACGAGGAGCAACTACTCTCCGGAGACTACCCCGGCCGCGCGGCCCTCGAGGCCAGTTGCGGCGCCATCGGCTTGCCCTGGATCATACTCTCCTGCAAGATCGAAGCCGAGATCGCTGCCCTACCCGAGGACGAACGCGGTCCGTTCATGGAAGAACTGGGCATCGGCGAGCCCGGCATCCAGCGCCTGGCCGCCCTGGTCTACGCTCACGTTGGCCTGATCTCATTCCTCACCGCCGGCGAAGACGAGGTCCGGGCCTGGACGATAAGGCGTGGCACTAGCGCCAAGGGCGCTGCTGGCAAGATCCACACCGACCTGGAGAAGCACTTCATCCGCGCCGAGATCATCCCTTACGACGTTTTCATGCAGACCAAGGACCTGACCCAGGCGCGCAGGCTGGGCCAGATCAAGTCAGCAGGCAAGGACGAGGTCGTGCAGGACGGCGATATCGTCACCATCCTGGCCAATGCCTGAGCGCTCGAGCCGGGCGCTGGCTGTGCTCATCACCTGGGGCTGAGCCAGATTGCCCTGTGTTGCGCGGGCTCATTCCGCTGAGCGCAGCGTGCGTATGCCCGGTACGAGTACCAGCATCGCTATCGCGAAGACGAGCGCCAGGACAGCGCCCACACCGACGCCGGCCCGGGGTCCGAAGACTTGGGCGATGGTGCCGGCCTGGAGAGAGCCGAAGGGCGTGGCGCCCCACATCGTCAGCATGTAGACGGCCATCACCCGGCCACGGAGTTGGTCGGGGACGCTGGCCTGGATGACCGTATTGATGTTGGCATTCTGCACCACGATGGCCCAACCAGCCAGGGCCAGGCAAGCGTAGGAGAGCACCAGGTAACGCGAAAGGGCGAAGCCGATCAGCATGCCTGGGTAGAGCAGGCAGCCGGCGACAAGGAAAGCGCCCCGGTTCGGGTGATGGCTGAAGGTGGCCACAGTCAGGGAGCCGATCAGGGCGCCAGCACCGATTGCGGCGTTGAGGCCGCCCAACCCAACCTCCCCCGTGTGCAATACATCGGCGGCGAAGGCCGGCAGCAGCACGCCGTAGGACGAGGCGAACACGGCGGAGAAGCCGGTGATGGCGACCAGGGCCAGGATCACGGGGTTCTGACGGACATAGCCCAGGCCGGCACGGGCCTGGCGCAGCAATGGCTCGCGATCCACCGGCTGGGCTGCGGCATTGATGCGCATTGCCAGCACAGCCAGGATCACAGCAACGAAACTGAGCCCGTTCAGGCCGAAGCACCAAACGGCCCCGAACGCCGCCAGCACTACGCCGCCTATCGCTGGGCCGACCACACGCGCCAGGTTGAAGATGGTGGAGTTGAGGGCAATGGCGTTGGTCAGGTCGCGCCGATCGTCCACCATCTCGACAACCATTGCCTGGCGGGTCGGGGCATCGAAGGAATTGGCGATGCCCAGGAGCGTGGCCAGCAGGCCGATGTGCCAGACGCGGAGCGAATTGGTGGCGGCCAGGATGGCCATCGTGAAGGCAAGCAGCATCATCGCTGTCTGGGTTAGCAAGAGGAGGCGTCGCTTGTCGCTGCGGTCAACGACGACCCCCGCCGGCAACATGAGAAACAGCGTCGGCAGGGCGCCTAAGAAAGAGATCGTGCCAAGGGCAAGGTCGGAACCCGTCAGGGCGTACACAACCCAGCCCTGAGCGACGCTTTGCATCCACGTGCCCATCTGCGAGACCGTCTGGCCGAAGAACCAGAGACGGTAGTTGCGGTGGCGAAGGGCGGCGAAGGTTGATGGTACATGATTGTCGCGGTTGGGCAGCTTCGCCGCTGATGAAGGAGGTCGGTATTCCACTAATTGCTCCGCACGGCCAATGGTTTGGTGCTACCCACGCCTGGATCGTAGGCGGCATAACCGGGGCGAGGTAACGCCGCCGTGCGCTGGCCAGCCGTCTTCTGCAGCTGCACCTGCCCCGATTGCGGCCCTTTCGCCCGTGCCCGCACCTGGCTCACTCGCTCATCTGGCTGTGATAGAGGCGAGCATACAGGCCGCCCTGAGCCAGCAATTGCTCGTGCGTGCCTTCCTCGACGATCCGCCCATTGTCCAGGGCGATGATCCGGTCAACGCTGCGCACTGTAGCCAGACGGTGGGCAATGATGATGGCCGTCTTCCCGCTCAAGAGATGCTCCATGGCTTCCTGGATCAGGCGCTCAGTCTGCGTGTCAACGCTTGACGTAGCCTCGTCCAGGATTACCAGGCGCGGCTGAGCCAGGATGGCCCGGGCCAGGCAGATCAGCTGCCGCTGCCCAAGCGAGATGTTGACCGCGCCCTCTTGTATCCATGTATCGTAGCCATCCGGCAGAGAGGAGATGAAGCCATCGGCGCGGGCCAGCACGGCGGCCTGGCGCACGTCCTCGTCGCTGGCGTCTGGCCGGCCGAAGCGGATGTTTTCGGCGATAGTGGCGGCGAAGAGGAATGGTTCCTGGGGCACGATGCCCAGCTGGCGGCGGAGGGAGGCCAAGCGCACCTGGCGTACGTCAATGCCGTCAACCAACACTGCGCCTGAGGTCACGTCGTAGTGCCGGGCTACCAGCTTGGCGATGGTGCTCTTTCCCGCCCCTGTGGGGCCGACGATGGCCACCCGCTCGCCAGGCGCGATGTGCAGGTTGATGTTGTCGAGCACCGGGTGGTCCGGCTCGTAGGCGAAGGTGACATGGCGCAACTCGATCTCGCCCTCCAGAGGCGGGAGGTCCACGGCATCGGGCGCATCCTGGATAGTGACAGGCGTGTCGAGCAGGCGCAGGATTCGCTCACCACCGGCGGCGGCGGACTGCATCGAGTTGAACAACTGGCTCAGGTCCTGAATCGGCCCGAAGAAGCGCGTGACATAAGTGAGGAAGGCGACGATAGTGCCCACCGAGACCGTGGCAGCGGCCGCCGTTCCCTGTGGTTGCATGGCCATCTGGCCGCCGAACCAGAGTACGATGAGCGAGGCTGCCGCGGCGAGCAGGTCCACCCCTGGCGCAAAGGCGAAGGCGAGCGAGAGGGCGGAAATGTTGGCGTCCCGATTGGCGCGGTTCGTGTCCTCGAACTGGCGGATGGCCCGCTCTTCTTCGGCGAAGGCCTTGATGACGCGCACGGTGGAGAGATCCTCGGCCAGCCGGCCGACCATGGCGCCGACTTTCTGGCGCGTACGCCGGTACATCACAGCGGCACGGTTCGAGAACCACCAGGTGAGAAGAAGCATGGCCGGCAGCACGGAGAACGAGAGGAGAGCCAGGCGAACGTTCAGCGAGAGCATGATGCCGACGATGCCGACAACGATCACAGTATCACCGAGGACACTCACTATGCCGTTGGTGAGCAGATCGTTGATGACGGAGACGTCGCTGACGAGATAGGAGATCAGGCGGCCAGCGTCCTCGTGGTCGAAGAAAGACATTGACAGGCGCTGCAAGTGGGAGAAAAGCTGGGTGCGCATGTCGCGCAGCACCGCCTCTCCCAGCCGGCCGACAAGATAGCTCTGCTGTCCGGTGGCCAGGGCGCCGCCCACATAGGTGGCCAGAAGGAGCAGACAGATTCGCGTCAGGCCGGCGAAGTCCTTGAGGTCATTGTGGCCGCGGATGTAGTTGTCTATAGCGGAGCGGACAAGGTAAGGCCCGGCCAGTTGCAGCCCGGAGGCGATGAGCATGAGGAAAATGGCCAGGGCCAGGCTGTGCAGGTAGGGCCGGATGAAGCGGCCCAGGCGCAGGAGCACGTGCCAATCCAGCCCTGTGTCACTGTCCGCCCCGGCGTAGGAACGCAGTAGCCCCTGCGGCCCGCCCTGAATCCCGCCCGTCATGAAGCCCATGGCTAAGCCCGCCTCTGGGAAAGGCTGCGAAGGGGACACATTTGGGCGTGGACGGACACAGATGCAAATGGGGAGGGATACACGATTCCCTTTGCCTGCGTTAGCCTGTGTCTTTCAGTGTTCATCACTGCCCCGTCCGTGTTCCATCCCGCATGACCTGTTCCCCGTGTCCGACAACGTCGCCGACGAGTTGGCCGTAGTAGATGTCGGCGTAGAGGCCGCAGCGACCGAGCAATTCCTCGTGCTGCCCCTTATCTATGAGCCGCCCCTTATCGAGCACGAGGATGAGGTCGGCTTGGCGCACAGTGGACACGCGGTGAGCGATGATGAAGCTGGTGCGCCCCCGGCCGTCCTGCCCCTGCATGAGTTGCCATAAGGCGGCCTGGATCTCATGCTCCGTCTCGGAGTCCACACTCGAGGTGGCATCGTCCAGCACGAGAATGCGCGGGTTCTTGAGGATGGCGCGGGCGATGGCGATCCTCTGCCGCTGCCCGCCGGACAGCATGACGCCCTTCTCGCCCACGAGCGTGTCGTAGCCCTGCGGCAACTGGGTTATGAAGTCGTGGGCGGCGGCTGCCCTGGCCGCGGCCTCGATCTCGGCCTGAGTGGCCTCAGGGCGGCCGAAAGCGATGTTGCTACGCACAGTGCCCGACAGAAGCATGGTCTCCTGGAGGACGGTGCCGATCTGGCGGCGCAGGGAATCCAGCGTGACCTTGCGCACATCTCTGCCGTCAACACAGACACACCCCGCCGTGCAGTCGTAGAAGCGCAGCAAGAGGTTGATGATCGTGCTTTTGCCGCTTCCGGTGGGCCCGAGGATGGCCACGATGCTGCCGGGCTGCACCTCGAAGGAAATGTCCTGGAGCACCGGCGTCTGGCGCAGGTAGCCGAAAGAGACATTGGAGAACTGCACGTGCCCCTGAATCTCCGGCAGCGGCTCAGCATCGGGGGCCTGCTGCACCTCCTCCGGCAGGTCCAGGATTTCGAAGACGCGGTCGGCCCCGGCGATGGAGGAACTGAGGGCCGAGGCCAAAGTGCCGAATCGGCGCAGTGGCTGCACCAGGTTGACGAGATAGGCATTGAACGCCACCAACTCGCCGATGGTGAGCTTGCCGCTCATGACGAAATAGCCGCCTGCCCAGAGGAGCAGCACGGTTGAGAAGTCGGCGAGCAAGCGGATGAGCGGCTGGCGGGTGGCATCCATGTGCACCATCTTCAGGTTGGCCTGGTAGAGGACGGTGTTGTCCTGCCAGAAGCGCTGTTCCTCGGCGCGCTCCTGGGCGAAAGCGCGCACGACGGCCAGCCCTTTCAGGCTCTGTTCAAGGCGCGCCGTGAGCTTGCCCAACTGGTTCTGAGCGGCAGTGGTCAGGGGGCGCATCTGGCGGGCGTAGCGCTGCACGACCCAGACGTAGAGGGGCATGGCTGCCAGGGAGATCGCGGCAAGCAAGGGGTTGATGCTGATGAGGACGGCGGCTGTGCCGATCGCCGTGACACTGGCGCTCACCATCTGCAGCAGGCCGCGGCCTGTGATGCGCCGGATTAGCTCGACATCGCTGGTGGCGCGCGCCAGCAACTGGCCCGTTTCGGCGCGGTCGTAATAGGAGAAGGAGAGGCGCTGCAACTTCTGGTAGAGCTGGTTGCGCTGGTCGTAGGCGATGCCCTGGGCCACGGTCTCGGTGAAGTAGCTCTGCAGGAAGACCATCACGCCCCGGCCGAGGCTGAGCAACAGCACGAGGAGCACACCGCTGGCCAGGTAGGCCCGGTTGGCGGCAACTATGCCATTGTCAACGATGCGGCCGGTCTCGCTCGGGATGAGCAAGTTGACTGCGGCAATACCGAGCATGCAGATGTAGGCCAGGCTTTCCTGCCAGAGGTAAGCCCGCATATAGCGCATGACGCGCCAGAGAGTTCTCACCGATGCGCGGGGCCTCCATTGGGGCGAACCGTGTCAGTGGGTGCGACCAGATGCAGCCCGCAACCGCTCTTATGGAAGGGGCGGACGACAGAGTTGAGCTCTCTCATCTTCAGCCACCTAATAATGCCTGGTATCGTCATAATAAGCAAAGCGAAGCATCCTGCGCCGGCTTGCGGCAAGGGCCGGAGTGCAGGATGCTCCGCTTTGCTGGAAATGAGTGGCGCAGTCCGACCGAGTAGCTGACTGGCTTGAGCTAAGCCCGGGCCTCCTGCAGGTCGGCCTCCAGCCGCGCCAGGCGCTGGTTCCGCTCGCGGGCGAAGCGTTCGATGCCCTCGAGCACCCACTGGGGCGAGAGGTGGGCTTCGTCGAGCAACTCATCGAGCATGCCACCGGTGCGCCAGCGGTTGTCCCAGTCGGCCGAAAGGGCGTACTCCTCGGCAACCTTGTTGTACAGCCAGTCATGCATGAGCCAGCGGGCCTGGGTAGTGATCACGGTGGAATCAGCACGGTCGCCAGGGCTGATGACCTGCAGGCGATAGTGATCCGGTTGCAGGGCGAAGAGTTGGGGGCTGGTGGCGCACACGATCTTAACATTCGGCCCGCGCTCATCAAGGGTGGGCAGGAGCCTGGTTATGCTGGCCATCGCGCTGGTACCCTGCACGATCAGGCACCCTTGTTTGGGCTGGCCGGGCCGGTAGGGGCGGACGACGTAGGCGCCGCGAGCGGCCTCGAAGTGCGAGGGCATGCCCAGCTTAGCACGGTCCGGTATCTCGATGGCCGGCCGGGTGAGGTGCAGGGCGATAATGGGCGCCGACTGCTTGAGCGCTTCAGCCAGGAGGACCGGCACCTCGTTATACTCCCAGGGGTGCAGGTTGATCACCTGCCCGAACGGGAAGAGTTGCGTGACCCCCGGGGCGAAGATGCCGAAATGGGTGCGGCTATCGTCGGCCGTCTCCGGTCCAGAGTGCCCGGCCACCCAGAGGATCTTGCCCAGCTTCCACTGGCAGTCCTGCGCCATCTGGGAGTAGAGGCGGAAGGGCCCGTACTTGAGATAGGAGAAGGAGCCATAGGTGGAGACGGCGCCGTAGAAGCCGTCGAATTCGTGTTCGGGGTCCAGGCTGAAGTTGACGCTGGCGAGGCCGGCAATGATCCCGGCGTTGGCGAATTCGGTGATTTCTTGCGGCAGAAGCACACCCTGACGCGTGCCGAAACGCTCGTACCAGCCGTAACCGGGGAAATCGCCGTAGCCGCGGGCGAACCCGGCGATATTGGTGCTCTCAGCCAGGTCAGCGGAGGCGGCGAGGAACAGCGGCCGGCCGTATTCCTTGGCGCCGAAGGTATTCACCCAGGCACCCCACCTGGCTAGCGCCGCGCGGTTGGCGACCTGGCTGCCCGGCTTGGCCCACATGTCGTCGGGATAGTTGCGATAGTCGGTGAGCCGAGGGTCGCTGAAGGGGTTGGTTCGCCCGGAGGGCCCGGCCTTGCCGAGCTGGAACGTGGGGATGTTCAGGGGGACGCTCTCGCCCAGCTCGACCAAGCGATCAGCGAGGTAGTCCACCAGGGCCTGGTCTTGCTGGAGTACGCTGATCGTTGCCTCGAGATTGGCCCTGAACTCAGCCTGGAGTGCCTGGGGGTCGCGCGGGGCCTCGCCGCAGTAGTTGGCGAACTGCACGCCGTACTTTTCGGCGAAGGGTTTCTTGGTCTCCCAGTAGGTCTCGCAGTTGAGTTTGTGCGGCACGCCGTGAGAGGCATTGTCGTACTTGAGGTAACCGCGCCCCTTCTTGGTCTTCAACCAGGCGACGCTGGGGGCATGCTCGGGGTTATCGCTCTCTACCATAGCGCGAATAGTCTCGGTGACGCTCTGCCAGTCGTTGCCCTGCTCTGTGCCGAAGACGCGCCAGCCATGGGAGCCGAACCAGTCCTTGGGCGTGCCGTACACCGAGGCAGAGACGCTATGATCGTCTATGCCGAAGTCGTTCCAGTCCAATATGAGATAGAGGTTGTCCAGGGCCAGGCCCCAGGCCGAGTTCATCGTCTCGTGGGCCGAGCCAGCCGTGAGGCCGCCTTCGCCCTCGAAGGCGAACACCCTGACGCCTTCCGCGCCGGCGCGCTTGAGGGCCAACGCCATTCCAGCAGCAGCGGGCGTGCCGTGGCCGGAAGGACCGGTATTGAACTTGAGGAAGAGCGTCTTGCCTTCCATCTCCGCATGACCGGAGAGGCCACCGCGCCGCCTGAAGCCAAGCAGGTCCTCCCAGTAAAGGGCGCGCTTCTCTGCGTTTGGCACCAGATAGCGCTCATCGCCTGTCTGCTTGTGCTTGAGGCACAAGGCCTCGTTGAAGACGGCCAGCGTGCAGTACACCAGAGGTACAGTGTGGCCGGCGACGAGCACGAAGCGGTCGCCGAAACGCTTTTCGGGATGGCGGATGTCCCAGCGCATGACGCCCGAGAGCAAGGTGGCGAGCAGCCCGTGCACCTTTGAGCGCGAGCCGCCAGGATGACCGCTTTGGCGGTAGTTGAGGGTTATGTCGAGGAGCTGATCAATGATGTCCTTTGTCTTTTCCCAGTACGCGAACTCTTGCTCCGGCTGCAGGCCAGGCCCGCCTCCAGAGTCACTGGCTGCTCTGCCCCGGCTGCTGTTCATCGCATCCTCCGATGTTCGGGCCTGGGAGCCGCCTCGCTGGCCCGGCCGAGTTCAGGCCAGGAAATCGCGCCTGGCACGGCCCGTGGCGCGGCAGCAGCCCGATACAGGCAGTAATGTAGCCCAGAGGTGCCGGCTGGACAACTGGCCGGCCATCCACAGCCGGTATGCGGAAAGCCGGCTGACTGGCGGTGCCGGCCGCGCCACGGCCCCCAGTGAGGCAATGTACGATCTGGTGGTAGCTGACGGGCTCTTGACGTGCATTTGCCCGCCATTTGGGGGTTGCAGGAGTGGCCCAGCCCTGGTAGCGTAAGCTGTTCGTATGCTGCCTGAGCATCGCGCAGCCAACGCACTTCGAGGAGAAGAGGTTCAATGGTACGCTGTGGCTTTCGCACGGCTGGCTTTCGCAATTTCCGGCTGGAGGCGGCTCTGGATGCCATCGCTCAGGCCGGCTACGACTGCGTCGAGTTGTGCCTCGACGGCCATGGCCTGGCAGCACTGGGGGCTGACCCACTGCGCAAGCTGGTGGAGGAATTGGCGGCCCGCCGGCTGGAGGTGTGTTCTTTCAGCTACCATGGGGACGGCGAGATGCGCGACGCCCGCTGGGCCAACATCCGCCGCAGCCTCGCCCTGGCGCGCGCTTGCGGAGTCGGCGTGCTCATTCTGAACGGTGACCGGCTTGCCCCGGGTGAGCAACACGATACGGCCCTGGCGGAGTTCATCCGCCGGGCCCGGCCCCTGGCGGCTGAAGCCGGACCGGTGCGGCTGGCGGTGGAGCCCGAGCCCGGGCTTGCCGTCGGCGATCTGGCGGATATGCAGCAGGTGCTGGCCGAGTTGCCTTGCCCGCCGCTTGCCGTGAACCTGGACATTGGCCATGCTTTCCTCACTGACGATCTGGCAGCCAGCTTCGCCTCGCTAGGCCCTTGCCTGGTGCACATGCACGTGGAGGACATGCGCCGCGGCGTGCATAAGCACTTGCTCCCTGGCGCAGGCGACATTGACCTGCGCCAGGTGAAGGCGTTGGCCGATAGCGTTGGTTACAACGGCCCATGGGTCATTGACCTGTTCTCCGCCGACGCCGACCCGTTCGTCTACTGCGGCGAAGCCTTGCGCCGGCTCAGAGCGATCATCGGCGAGGACTGACCGGTGCCCGCCCCCGTCGGGCTGTACCTGCATATCCCGTTCTGCCGGCGCAAGTGCCTGTACTGCGACTTCGTCTCCTTCGCTGGTGAGGAAGGGCTGTGGCAGGGCTATCGCGACGTCCTGCTGGGCCAGGTGGCCCGGCTGCCTACCTGGCCAGGGGAGCCGCTGCAGCCGCGAACGCTTTACGTTGGCGGGGGCACCCCGTCGCTTTGGCCCGCTTCCTGGCTGGCACAGCTCGCGAGTGCGGCGCGAGCGGTTGGCCTCCAGCCTGAGGCCGAGATGACCATTGAGGCCAACCCGGGCACTGTTGACCTGGCTGGCCTGGCGGCGCTGCGAGAGGCCGGTTTCAACCGCCTCAGCCTCGGCGTGCAGAGTGCGAGCGATGCTGCCCTGCAGCTTCTGGGCAGGATCCATACTTTCGCTGAGGCCGAACTGGCAGTGACCTGGGCCAGGCAGGCAGGCTTCGACAACCTCAGCCTGGACCTGATCTATGGCCTTCCCGGGCAGTCGCTCGCCGATTGGGGGCGGGGGCTGCAACGGACCGTGGAGTTGGGCAGCGAGCACCTTTCCGCCTATGCCTTGAGTCTTGAGGCGGGCACGCCCCTGGCTGAGGCGGTGGCCGCCGGCGAACTGCCGGCACCCGACCCTGACCTACAGGCGGATATGTACGAGCTTGCCGAAGAAGCTCTGGACGCCGCCGGCTTCGTCCATTACGAGATCTCGAACTGGGCCCGGCGCTCGCACGATGGGCGGTTGCTCTCCTGCCAGCACAACCTCATCTACTGGCGCAACGAGCCCTACCTGGGCCTGGGCGCCGGGGCGCACTCCTTCCTATTCGGGCAGCGTTTCGCCTATACAGGAGACTTGCGGGCCTACATTGGCGCCGGTCCGGCGCAAGCCCCCGCTTTCGTGGAGTCCATTCCGCCAGACCTGGAGATGGCTGAGACAGCGATTCTCGGCCTGCGCCTGGTTGAAGGCCTGGAACGGCAGCCTTTCCGGGATCGCTTCGGCCAGGACCCCTGCGAGCGCTTCGGGCCAGTTGTAGCCTGGGCACAGGAGCAGGGGTTGCTCGAGGTGACCCCGGCCGTGATGCGGCTCACGCGCCGAGGGCGGCTGCTCAGCGATGAGCTCTTCCAGCGCCTGCTTCCCGACTAGGAGGCGATGGTAGCCAGACTGCACCAGCTTCGGCCGCGCCACAATCTGTGGCGTTCAGTCCGCATCGCTGCAACGGCGGAAGATTGGCGAACCTGTCAGCTTCGCTGACCAAACCCCCACACGACACCACTTGAGTTCAAACAGGCCTTACTGCCCCACGTCGTACAGGCCCGGCAGCCAGTGATGGAAATTGTCGCCTGCCCGGACCAGGTGTTCGTAAAGCGAATGCATGAGGTGGTGCTGCACGTCGGCATAGGCCGGGTGGCCATAAAGGTTGTTCAGCTCGTAGGGGTCGGCCTGCAGGTCGTACAGTTCGTTGATGTCCGGAGGTTTGACGACCAGCTTGTAGCGCCGGGAACGCACCATCCG
>DAOTVV010000051.1:0-6204 GCA_034436255.1 Anaerolineae bacterium | reverse complement strand
TACAGCGCGCCCTGGAGGAGGCGATGCTCGATGCGCCGCCACCTCTGGTGCCTGGCGCGGAACGCCTGCTGCATGAGCTACATGATAGTGGTGTGCGCCTGGGCATAGTGTCAGACACGGGGCTGACCGTGGGCCGGGTGATGCGGCGCATCCTGGGGAAAGATGGGCTGCTCGATTGCTTCAGCGGCTTCGCCTTCTCCGACGAGGTGGGTGTGACCAAGCCGAACGAGCACACCTTCCAGCGCGCCCTGACAGGGATGGGGCTGGCCCCAGAGCAAGCCGCCCACGTCGGCGATCTGCCGCACACCGACATCTGCGGCGCCAAGGCCATCGGCATGAAGGCGATCCTGATGAACGGCGTCAGCGGCAAGCAGGACGATGGCCGTGCCGACGCCGTGGTCGCCGACTATGGCGAACTGAGGCAGGTATTGCGCCGCTGGGGCCTACTTCCCTAACACCCATTTCTGAGCCAGGTCCGTCGCCGGCGCTCCAGCCAGTTGGTTGAGCGTGGCGAGCAGGCCAGCTGTGTCGAGCACCCGGCCGAAGGACTGGCGCTGCAGTTCGCGCATGATCGTCAGCAGGCCCGACTGCCCCAGGAGTTTCTCGAGCTCCTGCCAGAAGAGCGGCCCCTTATTGTAGACAAGCGCTTCGTAGTGGGCTGAACCGCCGAAGTTGGCGAGGGGCTGCGCCAGCGGGCCATCCTGGCCCGATTTGACGAGATCGGCGTAGGTGGCCTGCCAGGCCTCTGGGAATGCCTCGGCTGCGGAGCCATGTGTCTCGCGCAGGTACATGTAGGTGGAGTACGTGGCGAGCGATTCGTCCAACCAGGCATCGCGGATCGGGTCGCTGGCCAGGCGCAGGCCCCACCACTGGCGGGCGACGCCGTCCACGACCGCCTGCTCCAGGGAGTCACGTTTCTCGCCGTAGAGGGCGCTGTTGAGCAAGATCATGCCCGAGAGGTGCACCGTTGCCTGGCGGAGTGGTACCCGCACCAGGAGCAGGTGGTTGTCGGGGTAGGGAGCCAGATTGTCCTGGTAATAGGCGAGGGCGCCGGCAGCGTGTGTAAGGGCCGCTCGCGACGTTGTCAGGTCCTGCGGCAGAGCCTGACTTGTGATCGTGATCGCCCCGACCTGCAGTGTCTGCGCCTCGTATCCCTGGCTGATCACGAGGCCGATATTGCGCAGCAAGCCGGTGATGATATGGTAGGTAGTGACCCCTTTGGCGGGGGTGGTCGTGGTGCCCACAGTCTTGCCGGGGGCAATGGCCTGGTAACCGGACGGCAGGCTGACCTCGATGTCGTAGAAGGCGAGGTCACTCAGGGCAGCATCGCCGAAGCCGGGCGACGGGTCCAGTCGCCATTCGCCATCTATCAGGGGCGCGACCATCGGGTAGAAGTCTGGCAGGACGGTGACGCCATCGCGCACGCCGAAGAAGTCGTAGTCGCCTTTCATCTCCGGGTAGGTGAGCGCGAAGTCAATCACGAGCAGGGCAGCTTTTTGCGGGGCGAGAGTGTGTGGCAGCGGCACTTTGAGGCTGGCATTCTTGGCGCCGACGACGAAGGGCACCTCTCGCCCGTCCACGGTGGCGCGGCTGACATCGAGCTTGCCGCCGTACATGGGCAAGTTCGGGCAGAGGCGAAGATAGACCTCGCGCAGGTCGCCCTGGGTCTGGTTCTGGTAGCGGATGCTGACCTGGCCGGAAAGGCTGTTGTCGAGCGGCTTGGCTGTCAGCTCAAGCTGATAGCGCAGGACGGCACCAAGAGGCAGTTCCCGCGGCGGTGTGACAAGCACAGCCGGCCTGAACGTTTCCAGGGCCGGCCCCTGCGGCGAGGAACCGCAAGCGGCGAGCGCGGCCAGCAGCGCCAGCGCTGCCAGGAGCCGGATGGCCGAGCCGAGTCGGGCGACTATGGCGGCCCTGGGCCAGCGGCGTTGCCGCGAGCGGTGGCCGTAGAGCATGGGCGAGGAGTGCAGCACGCGTGCCTCACAAGATAGCCGGCGGTGACGTGGGCGCGGGCGATACGGCGCGAGCCCAGGAGCGACTGGCTGCAAGTATCGGGCCAAGGGGCTGGTTCCGAGGAAAGACTTGTGCGCCTCTCTTGCTGCTCCTGTGCCTGGTGCTCGCTGGCTGCGCGGGGCAGGCGGCTCACTAGGCGGTGCCCGCTGCAGCCCCGCTGCCAACGCCGGAGCTCTGCGCTCCTGGTGGCGTCTGCGTCCTGCCCGAGTTTGCCGCTTTCTACCGCGTGCATGCGGCCCTGCTCGGCCCGCCGCTGAGCGGGGGACTGCGCCTGCGTGGCCGGGTGGTGCAGTACTTTCGCGCTGGCAGGCTGGAGCTGGTGCCCGAGAACCCGCCGGAATGGCGCGTGGGCCTGGCCTATCTGGGCGAGGAAACCTGCGGCCGGCAGCCGCCGCTGGACCTGGCTAGCGTGCCTGCCGCCTACCAGCGCGATGTGCGCTATTTCCCTGGTACTGGCCACAGCCTGAGGGGCGACTTCCTGCGCTTCGTGGACGAGAACGGGGGCGTGGGATTCTTCGGCGAGCCGATCTCGGAGCAGCGAGCTGTTGGCAGCGAGAGGGTGCAGGACTTCGTGCGCGTGCAGTTGCGGCAGAGGAGCGACGGCTCCTTCTACCTCGCCAACCTGGGGGAGTTAGCCTGGCTTGGGCGCAACCCGCCCGAGGGCATGTGCCCGGGAGTGCCGGCGGACCTCACGGGGCTCGGGTTGCCACGGGCAGTGGCTAATCCCAGCCAATGATCCAGACGCACAGGCCGGCCAGCCCGATAGTGGCAACGATGACGGCCGCGAGCTGCGAGGGCAGCAGGTTGACGTCTTTAGCTGACCAGACGACCATGGCCACCATGACCACCGCCAGGACAGCCCAGGAGGCGAGCTGGGGGTGGCGCTGCACGAAGCCACGCAGCCCTGCCCGGGGTGTCGGTTCAGAGGATGCGGCTGAAGCTGACTTCCCCTCGTTCCCGTCCGCCATTTTCTCCCTCCCTGTAGCCCATGCCTTTCAGGAACTGACGATACCCCGTCTTAGCCGGTACACGCAAGGTCAGCTGTGCCTCCCCGCTGGCGGCGGCCTCGCGCTCGAGCGCCGGTAGCAACGGCCGGCAAAGACGGGACAAGCGACTGGGCCAGTCAACCGCGAGCCGGTAAGAGCCTGGCCCCAGCGGCTCAGCTGTGGCCCAGTGCGCGCCCTCCCGCACAGTCCAGGTGCCCTGGCAGCGCTCGGGAGTACCCAAGGCGCCGTCCTGGCCTGGCGCGACGCCGGCCTGAATCTCCGACCATTCCGCCGCAACTGTCGCCAACAGGTCGCCGACGCCGCCATCATTCTCCAGGAGAACGTCGGCGCGCACTACTTTCATCTCGGCTGGGGGCTGTGCCTCCAGGCGCACGATGGCTTCCGGCTCGCTGAAGCCGCGACGGCCCATGAGGCGCTCCAGTTGCCGCTCGCGCGAGCAGGTGACCACCCACACGGCCTGGCAGCGGCTGGCCAGGCTCGCCTCCAGCAGCTTGATCGCCTCGATCGCTGCCACCGCCGGAGCAGCTTCGGCCAGGCGCCGTTCGATCTCGTCAATTACGTATGGGTGGAGGATAGCCTCGAGATCGGCCAGCGCCTGACCGTCTCGGAAGACAATGGCTGCCAGAGCCGCGCGGTTCACCTGCCCCTCTGCCGCCAGAACACCCGTGCCAAAGCGCCGCACGACGGCCGCGACCGCCGGGTGGCCGGGCAGCAAGCAATCATGAGCCAGTTCGTCGCCATCGAGGCAGTAGGCGCCCAACTCTGACAGTCGCTTGAGCACCAGGCTCTTGCCGGTGGCGATGTTGCCGGTGAGGCCGATACGATAGGTCCCCATCACTCGCCCGCCCCACACGCTGCTCCCGGGCGGAGGGAGCAGGTGTACCAGTGCCGGCTGATCACTCGGCCACCTCGGCCCAGGCCTCATAGGCGCTCTCGAGCGAGGCGCTGACGCTCTCGTGCTCGCGGCCCAGGCTCGTTACAGCGTCAACATCGCCGCGAAGGCTGGCGGACGAAATGGCGAGCTCCAGTTCGCCGCGCCGGCGCTCCAGGTCGGCGATCTCGGCCTCGAGGGCTTGGCGACGCTCAGAGCGCTGCCGTTCCTCGCGTTGGGCGGCCCGCGCCTGGCGGGTCGAACGGGGCGAGGTACGCTTGGGCTCCTCGCGTCCCGCCTGGCTGGCGAGCCGCTGCTCTTCGAAAGCGGCCCGCCGCGCCGCCAGGTAGTCGTCGTAGTCACCATTGTAGGAGCGGAGGAAACCGTCCTCGATCGCCCAAACCTGCGTCGCTATCGCATTGATGAAGTAGCGGTCATGGGAGACGAACAGGATCGTGCCGTCGTATTCCTCCAGGACCGACTCGAGCACGTCGCGGGACATGATGTCGAGCTGGTTGGTGGGCTCGTCCAGCACCAGGAGGTTGGCGCCGAGCATCACCAGCTTGGCCAGGGCGAGGCGGCTGCGCTCGCCGCCGCTGAGATCGGCCACACGTTTGAAGGGATCGTCGTCGGTGAACAGGAACAAGGCCAGGTGCGAGCGCGCCTCGCCCAGCGGCAGGTTGCGCACCGACAGGATCTCCTCGAGCAGAGTGTGTTCCGGATGCAGGTCGGATTGTGCCTGGGACAGATACCCGGTGACCACACCGTGGCCGAGCATGAGTCGCCCGTCCAGGGGCGGCAATTCGCCCAGCACGGTGCGCACGAAGGTCGTCTTGCCGGAGCCGTTGGGGCCGATGATGGCAGCGCGTTCTCCCCGCAAGAGCTGAAGGTCGCCCGTGACGAACAAGGGACGGGCGCTGTCATAACCGACGGCAGCACCGTGAGCCTCCAGCACCACCCAGCCGCTGCGAGGAGCGGGCTGGAGGCGTAACCGCATGGGCTGCAGTTCCGGGGGCAGTTCAATACGCTCCAGGTGTGAGAGGCGCTTCTCGCGGCCCTTAGCTTCCTTGGCGCGCTGGCCAGCGCCATAGCGGCGGACGAAAGCTTCGGTGGCGCGGATCTGCTCCTGCTGCTGCGCGAACTGGCGACGCAGCCGGGCGAGCCGCTCGACTTTCTCCGCCTCGTAGGCGCTGTAGTTGCCGCGGTAGCGCTCGAGGCCGACGGCTGAGAGGTCCCAGATCTCATTGGCCACGGCGTCGAGGAAATAGCGGTCGTGCGAGATGGCGATGAGCGTGCCGTCCCAACTCTGGAGAAAACCCTCGAGCCAGGTGAGCGCCTGCAAATCGAGGTGGTTCGTAGGCTCGTCCAGGAGCAGGACATCGGGCCGCTGCAACAGGAGCCGCGCCAACTGGGCGCGCGTGTGCTGGCCGCCGCTCAGTTGCGAGACGGGCAGGTCCAGCGAATCGCCCAGTTGCAGCCCTTCTAGCGCTTGCCTCGCTTTCCACTCGTAGTCATAGCCGCCCATCGCCTCGAAGCGTTTCTGGCATTCTTCGTACTGCCGCCAGACAGCCAGTTCATCGCTTTCGGCAATCAAGCGCTCGAGGTGGCGCAGTTCAAGTTCGGTCCGGCGCAAGGGCGCGAACGCCTCCAGGACTGCCTGCCAAAGCGTCTGCTCACCTTGCAGGCGCACGTCTTGAGGAAGATACCCGATCGCCAGGCCCGAGGCGCGGAAGATGCTGCCCTGGGTCGGCTGATCCAGGCCGGCGATAATGCTGAGCAGCGTGGTCTTGCCCACCCCATTGGGCCCGACCAGGCCTACCTTGGCACCGCGGGCCAGGGCGAAAGTGACGCCGCGGAAGACGTCCTGCCCGCCGAAGTATTTGGCCAGGTCGTTGGCGACGATCAGGGACATGGCTACCTATGACATACAGGATCAGATGTGGCGACCGGACTGGCCCCAGCGGGGACAAGATACACTAGGGCCCAGGTGTGGGCAATGGCTGCGCTGCTCTGGCGAATTCCTGTTCTGTCGGGCTCGATAGGGCAGGGAAGAGCGCTGTATTGGGCAGGATGTGGCGACATGGCGAACTCACAGAAGCGTCTTCAGGTCCGGTGAGGGAACGCGGATGAACGCGGACAGGCGGGGATATTGCCGATCAGAGATAGCTATCCCCGCCCGGCTGGCATCAACCTGCGTTCATCCGCGTTCCCTTAGCCTGGCTCGTATCGGGCTTCGTGTCCTCCCTCGTGAGCACTTCCAGGAAGGAACAGCGAGGCCTGGCGGCTAGACGAGGACGACCTCGATGCCGGCGA
>DAOTVV010000050.1:0-3251 GCA_034436255.1 Anaerolineae bacterium | reverse complement strand
GACCTCTACACTCACCCAAGACCTCCTGCGTACTGACAATTCCGCGGCGCTTGCCACGGAGCCACCGGCCGGCGGCCCTCTATCCGTCGCCGGTGCTCTGAGCAGCGTTTGTTATACTATGTTAGTGAATGCAATAACAAAGTTGCCCATTGCCGGGCGAGGGTCTATCATCGTCTGAGTCTTTCCCGGTGGATGGGCGTGGACGAACTGCTGACGACCCGGCAACTGCAGAGCCTGCTCAAGGTGGATCGGATCACCATCTACCGCATGCTCAACGACGGGCGCCTCCACGGCTTCAAGGTGGGTGGCCAGTGGCGCTTCGCCCGTGCCGAGGTCGAGCGCTGGCTGGAGCGCCAGCGAGGCGGCGAGGCCCCCGGGGCAGCCCCTGGAGGAGAGCAGACCGCCAGCCTCGCCAGTCCGCTGCCGCTCTCCTGTGTGCAGGCGATGCAATCCGTGTTCGCCGAAGCGCTGGGCATCGCCTGCGTGACGACGGATCTTGAGGGTACACCACTCACCAAGGTCACGGGCTCCTCTGCTTTCTGCAGCCTCATCCTGAGCACCCCCGAGGGCCGCCGGCGTTGCGCCGAATGCTGGAGAGAGCAGGGCAATGCCCAGTTGCGGGCCTGTCATGCTGGCTTGAGTTGCACCGGCGCCAAGGCTGAGGTTGGGGGCGAGGCGCTGGCCATCTTTGTCGCCTGCCAGTTCCGCGCCGGGTCCGAGCCGGCGGACTGGCGCGAACACGTATCGCGCCTGGCCCATGACCTGGGTGTGCCGGAGGCAAGGCTGGCCGAGGCGAGCACGAGTATCGCTGCTGCTCCGCCCGCCAGGCTGAGCAGTGTGGTGCGTAAAGTGGCAGACACAATCGCTAGCATGGCGAGGGAGCGGCTGGGCCTGTTGAGCCGCCTGCAGCGTATAGCCGAGATAACGACATTCCAGGCCTGAAGGGCTGGATTGGGAGGTTTGCTGTGAAACAGACTGACGTTCTCATCATTGGGACAAGCGCTGCTGGCGCTACTGCCGCCATCACCGTCCGCCGTCACTACCCTGAAGTCAGCATGATCGCGGTGCGCAAGGAAGAGCACACCCCTGTGCCGTGCGGCATTCCTTACATCCTCACCACCGTCGGTTCCTGCGAGAAGAACCTGATGTCGGACGACGTGTTCGTCAAGAACAACGTGGAGCTCCTCATCGGCGAAGTGACAGCGTTGGACCTCGCTGCTCACACGGCCACGCTCGTGCCCAACGGCTCCGGCGAGAGTGAGACGATCCAGTACCGCAAGCTGATCCTGGGCACCGGTTCCTCGCCCATCGTGCCCCCCATCCCCGGCGTTGACCTGCCCGGGGTCTACATGGCCTGCAAGGATCCGGTCTACCTGAACAACGTTCTCTCGGCGGTGCATGCCGCTCGGCGGCTGGTGTTCGTCGGCGGTGGCCTGGTCGGCCTCGAACTGGCCGAGGAAGCGCGCAAGCGCGGCCTGGAAACGGCGGTGGTCGAGTTGCTGCCTCACCCGCTGGAGTTGGTCTTCGATGAAGACCTGATCCTCCGGGCAGAACGTGAACTGGTGCGCCTGGGCATCGCCATGCACACTGGCCGTAAGGTGACCGCCATCGAGGGCAAAGGCAAGGTCGAGAGCGTGCTGCTCGACGACGGTTCGCGGCTGCCGGCCGACCTGGTTATGCTCGCCATCGGCGTCACACCCAACATCGCCCTGGCTCAGGCGGCCGGGCTGGCGGCTGACCCGAGGCGGGGCATCGCGGTGGATCGCTTCATGCGCACCAGCCATCCGGACGTGTTCGCTGCCGGCGACTGCGCTTCCAAGGTGAGCTACTTCACCGGGCTGCCCACCAACGTCAAGCTCGCCTCCGTCGCCGCGGCAGAGGCCCGCGTGGCGGCAGCCAACCTATTCGAGGTGCGCCGCCAATACCCGGGCGTCGTCGGTGTCTATTCCACCAAGATCGGCGAACTGGCCATGGGCCTCGTCGGCCTGGGGGAGAAGGCTGCCAGCTCCATCGGCATCCCCTACATCGCTGGCTATGCCGAAGCTGCGGACCATCACCCCGCCTCAATGCCCGGCACCAAGACCCTGGGCGCTAAGCTCATCTTCGCCCGCGACACGGCCAGGCTCATCGGCGGCCAGGTTTGCTGCAGCGATAGCACCGGCGAGATAGTCAACATCATCTCGACGATGGTGCAGCAGGGCATGACGGCCGAGGACATCGCCACTACCCAGATCGGCACCCACCCCGCCCTGAACGCCTCGCCCGTGGCCTACCAGCTGATCAACGCGGCTGAGATGGCCCTGGTCTCTCTGCGCAGGGCACATTGATATCGCTTCCGGTGGGGCTCGGCACAAAGGCCTGGCCCCGCCGGCTCCCGACCTTCCGCCGCGCATTCTTCAACATCTCTTCTCCTGAGCTTCATACGCCGTTAACACGGGCGGCCTATATTGCCTGCAGGTCAGACGGAGAACGACCGCTGACCGGAGATCACTCAGGAGATAGTGAAGTGAAGAAGTTGATGGTTGTCGCAGCAGTTGTCGCCGCTCTGGCGCTCGCTTTGGGCACGGCCCGCTTTGCCTTCGCCGAATCCCCCGTGCGCCCGACGGCCCCCGCCGGGCTTGGCGTCCGAGGTGGGCCGGGAGGCCCAGGCCTCGCCGGGCAAGAGGGCCCTATGCACGACGCTATGATCGCCAGCATGGCCAAGGCTCTCAACCTGGATGCTGCCACGCTCGAGCAGCGGCTTGACGCTGGCGAGACGATGTGGTCGATCGCCCAGTCCCAGGGGCTGAGCGCCGATCAGTTCAGCACCGCCATGCAGCAGGCTCGCAACGACGCCCTCAAGCAAGCGGTGGCCGATGGTAGCATCAGCCAGGCCCAGGCCGATTGGATGTCCCAGCGGATGGCCTACGGCCTCACCGCCGGCAACCAGGCACGCGCTAATGGCCTGTGCGACGGCACCGGTATGCACCAGGGGCGCGGCATGGGCGGCCGCTGGAGCGCACCGGCGCAATAAGCCCGGCTCATCTCAGTAGCAGAATCAGGCAGATACAGGCCTGGCCCCAGACGGGGCCAGGCCTCTTGCCGTGCAGGAGAAGTGAGGTGTGGGAACACCGATGAACGCCGATACCCGCAGATTCACGCCGATGAGGCCGAGCAGTCCCTGATCGGTGTCCTCTTGCCCAGCCGAGGCAGTGCGTTTTCACGCCAGGTGCTGCCCGACGGGGCATGGCGCTTCACTCGTACTGGCGTAC
>DAOTVV010000049.1:0-6744 GCA_034436255.1 Anaerolineae bacterium | reverse complement strand
GTTCGACGGCGCCAACCCTCAGGACCCCGGCGCCATCGAGCAGTTGGGCGAGGCCAGCTTCCTGGTCCACCCCTTCAGCGAGGATGGTGATGGCAACTACAAGTTCGCACTGAACGTGCGCGCCAACAACCCGGCTGACGCCGCCCAGCCGCTTCACCTCGAGGTTGACTGGGCCGATGCGGAGTATATGGCGGACCGCAACTTCATCCATGTCGGCTCCGGCTTTCGCTGGGCTTTCCAGCCAGCTCAGGTGAGCGGCACGCGCACAATTGTGGACATCGTGCTGCCGCCGGGGACGTCCTACATCGGTCTGTGCCCGGCCTACAACCTGAACGACTTCCTGGCCCTCTCCGAGATGCTGGTTCGCTTCGGTTACGCCCGCCAGGTTGCCGGCCAGAGCGAGCAAGGGCGGGAGATCGCGACTTTCCGCCTGGGCAACGGCCCGGCGCCGGTACTGCTCACCGCGCGCTTTCATCCCTATGAGACGGCGGCCTCCTACTGCATCGCTGGCCTCATGCGCTGGCTGGGCCAGCCATTCAGGGAACAGGAAGCGCTGCTGAAGCGCTACACCTTCACTATCCTGCCCATGCCTAACCCAGACGGCGTCTACCTCGGCCTGTGCAAGCGCACCGCCATCGGTGGTGTGGACCTGCCGCATGAGGGTGCCGACGGCAAAGACGCCACTGCGCGCGCCCTGCTCGCCCTGATCACGAGTCTGCGTCCCGCTGCCTGGCTCGACCTCCATGGCTGGATGCATGCCGATGAGGATGGCATAGACTGCCATGACCAAGGCCTGGGGGAACGCTTCCGCAGCGCTGTCTGCAGCCCAGCGACGCGCGCCGTTCAGGGCAAGCCCGTCCCGCCCGACAGCGCCCAGCAGAGGTCCTGGGCCTCCTTCGCCGGCAACAAGTGGAAGCTGAACCTTGCCAGCGGCGACCCGCGGCCCGGCTCCCTGCATGACTATGCCTTCTCCCAGTTCGGCACCGCCTGGCTCGCCGTAAGCTACCGCTGGCCGGGGCGGACCGCGCAACAGATGGGGGCCCTGGGCGGCCCGACTCTGCAAGCTTTCTGCGCCGCCCTGTAGCCAGGTGCCAAGGCGCTGCGCTGCCTGGGTCGCTTGCCTGGGCCCTCACCGGCAAGACGGCGGCGCGCCCCCGCCGGGCCCGTTGTAAGGGCGCCTGCCAGGTGCTAGAATCCCCCTGGGAAGGGAAATGAGGCTACACGAATACCAGGCCAAGCGGCTACTGCAATCCTACGCGGTGAGCGTGCCCGAGGGCGGGGTGGCTTACACCCCGCAGGAAGCGCACGAAGTGGCGGCCCAGTTGGGCGGCCGGGTTGTCGTCAAGGCTCAGGTGCTGGCGCCCGGGCGCGGCCGTGCCGGCGGCATCCGCCTTGTGAGCGATCCGGAAGAGGCAGAGTTGGCCGCCCAGGAGGTGATGGGCCTGAGCATAGCCGGCTTGCCGGTGAAGCGGCTGCTGGTGGAGCGGGCCGTGGACATCACCGGCGAGCTTTACCTCGGGCTGGCGCTGCAACCTACCGGCGAGACGTTGCTCACCCTGGCCGGGGAGGCCGCCCCCTTCACCCACGAGCCGATCACCATCCACATAGACGATAGCGTCGGCCTCTTGCCCTTTCAGGTGCGGGAGGCGGCCTACAGCCTGAACCTCAGCCGCCGCGCCGCCGATGCCCTCATCCGCATGAGCCTGGCCCTGTGGCAGGTCATGCTGGCCAACGAGTGCCTCCGCCTCGAGGTGAACCCCGTCGCCGTCCTGCCAACGGGCGAGCTCGTCGCCGTAGATGTCAAGGCGGTGGTGGACGACAATGCCCTCTACCGGCATCCGCAACTGGCGGAATTACGGGAGGCGGAGGAACTGACGGCGGTGGAGATAGAGGCGCGTCGCTACGGCCTCTCTTATGTCGCGATGCAGGGCAACATCGGCTCGCTCGTGAACGGCGCCGGGCTGGCAATGGCCACAAGCGACACGATCGAGTTGCAGGGCGGCCAGTCGGCCAACATCCTGGATGTGGGCGGCGGCGCCCGAGCAGGGCGGGTGGCGGCAGGGATGAACATCCTCCTGCGGGACAGGCGGCTGCGCGCCATCCTGGTGAACGTGTTCGGCGGTATCACCCGCTGCGACGAGGTAGCCACGGGCATCCTGACGGCTGTGGGCTGCAACGAGGTGCACTGCCCGATCTTCGTCCGCCTCACGGGCACGAACGCCGATCAGGGCTGCGCCCTGCTCCAAGGGGCGCCGCTGCAACTTGTGCCGGACCTGGTTACCGGTGCCAGGCTGGCGGTGCAGGCGGCGGCTGCCGGGGAGCAGGCCGGGGCGGTGCCGGCTGCGGTCGCTCAGGAGCCGGCGCTGGAAGAGCGCCGCCCCGAACCCGGGAGCCAGCCATGAGCATATTGCTGCAGGCGGGCACACGCGTCCTGGTCCAGGGGATCACCGGGCGCGAGGGGCGGTTTCACACCGAGAACATGCTCGCTTACGGCACGGCCATTGTCGCCGGCGTCACCCCGGGGCGCGGCGGTGAGTGGGTGCATGGCGTGCCAGTGTTCGACTCGGTACGTGAGGCTGTGGAGGCCACGGGCGCCGAGGCTGCCATCTCCTTCGTCCCGGCCCGCTTTGCCACCGACGCTGTGTTCGAGGCGGTGAGCGCCGGCATCGGCCTGGTCGTCAGCGTCACCGAGGGCATACCGGTGCGGGACGTGGTCCGCCTGCGTGCTTTCCTGCGCCAGCATAACGCGCGCCTGATCGGCCCGAACTCGCCCGGAATCATCTCGCCTGGGCAGGCCAAGCTCGGCATCATGCCCAGCCAGGTGCATAGCCGCGGCCGGGTGGGCGTGCTCTCCCGCAGCAGCACCCTCACCTATGAGATCGTCGCCGGTCTGACGGCCGCCGGCCTTGGCCAGAGCACCGTGGTCGGCGTTGGCGGCGATTACGTGCTTGGAACGGGCTTCGTCGAGTTGCTCGAGATGTTCAATGACGATCCCGATACGGAACAGGTGGTGCTGATCGGCGAAATCGGCGGCGTCGAGGAGCAACTCGCCGCTGCCTTCATCGGCAGCAGGATGACGAAGCCGGTGGTGGCCTATGTGGCTGGCAGCAGCGCCCCGCCGCGCCAGCGTATCGGCCACCCTGGAGCGATGGTGGACATGGAAGGCAGCAGCGCTCAGGAGAAGATCGAGGCGCTGCAGGCAGCCGGGGTGCGCGTCGCCCAGCACCCGGCCCAAGTGGCCGAACTGCTCCTTGGGCAAGTGGACAGAGACGAGCACCGATGAGAACGGATAGGGCCGTGTCTTGATCCGTGCCCATCGGCACTCATCCGTGTGCGGGTACCGTCGGGCTATCTGCCGAGCGTAGGAGGGAGACGATGCAGGTCTTGGGCATTGACATCGGTGGCTCGGGCATCAAAGGCGCACCCGTGGATACCGACAGTGGGCGGCTCGTGCTCGAGCGCTTTCGCCTGCGCACCCCTGAAGGAGCCAAGCCGCCCGATGTCGCTAGCACTGTGGCCGAGATCGTGCGGCACTTCTCCTGGCAGGGGCCGGTTGGCTGCACCTTCCCTGCGGTGATCAGGCACGGCGTCGCTGCCAGCGCCGCCAACATCTCCGAGGCCTGGATCGGGGTCAATGTCGAGCAGTTGTTCAGCGAGAAGACGGGCTGCCCGACCACCGTGCTCAATGACGCCGACGCCGCTGCCATCGCCGAGATGCGTTTCGGTGCCTGCAAGGGCCGGCAGGGCGTCGTCTTCGTCCTTACTTTCGGCACAGGCATCGGCAGCGCCATCTTCGTCAACGGGCAACTCTTCCCCAATACTGAACTCGGGCACCTGGAGATCAAGGGCAAGGACGCCGAAGCCTGGGCTTCCGACCGGGCACGCAAGAAGCGCAACCTGAGTTGGCAGGAATGGGCCGAGCGGGTGGACGAGTACCTGGCCAGGATAGAGGCCCTGTTCTCGCCGGACCTCATCATCATCGGCGGTGGGGTTAGCAAGCAGGCCGACAACTTCCTGCCGCTGCTCCACACGCAAGCGCCGGTCGTCGTCGCCAGCATGCTCAACGATGCCGGCATTGTCGGCGCGGCGCTCGCTGCAGCCGATCGGGCGATGGGCCTGGCAACATCTGGCACCGGAGCGCCGCCGGCACCGGCTTGCGCCTCGGCTGAGCCTGTCGCCCCACCCTCGGAGCAGTGAGCGGCTGGCTGGTACGAGGCCGTTATACGAGGTGGCTGCACGAGGTAGCTACTGGATTACCATGACTGAGGTGCCTTCGGGCGCCCAGTCGTAGAGCCACTTGGCGTCCTCATTGCGCATGTTGACGCAACCATGGCTCATCGGCTGGCCGAAGTTGTTGTGCCAGTAGGCGCCATGCAGGCTGTAGTCCCGGTAGAAGTACATCACCCACTGGACGTTGGGCAGGTCGTAGCCTGGCCCCCACATCCGCTGCACCGGTACCTTGGCGTAGATGCTGAACGACCCCTGGACCGTCGGTGTGCCCGGCAAGCCGGTGGAGACGAGGAACGTCTGCAGCAAGTTGCCGTCCTCGAAGGCGAAGAGGCGCTGCTGCGAGAGCACCACTACGATCTGCTTGCCCTCGCTGATTGTGGGCACAGGTACCTCGCCGGGCGCCACCGGCGCCGGCACGGGCGGTGCAGGCGGGATGCTGAGCACTTGCCCCGGATGGATGATGCCGGCGTCACCGACCTGGTTGGCCTGCAGGAGCGACTGGAGCGGCACGCCGAAACGGGCAGCGATGCTTGAGAGGTTATCCCCCTTCTGGACGACGTAGCTGGTGAGCCCGCCCGGCGGCGGCCCGACCTGCAGCGGCGGCAGGGTAGCCACTGGCTGGGCGCTGGCAGGTGGCTCGCTTGTGCTGGTGGGCGTGGCGGCCGGCTGAGCGCTGCCGGAGAGGGCCTGCGCTGGTACAACCAGCGCCTGACCGCTGCGGATGAGCGACGGGTCCGTGATCCGGTTGGCGTAGGCCAGGTCCTCGGCGCGGAGGCCAAGGCGCGTCGCTATAGCCGATAGCGTGTCGCCCGGCTGCACGACATAGAGGGCGAGTTCAAGCCCGGATGGCTGGTCCACCAGGGGAGCCGGGCTGGAAGTGGCTGTCGCCTGGGGCGTGGGGCTGGCTGCCGCCGCCGGGATCACCAGGCGCTGCCCCACCAGAAGCTGGCTGCTTATGCTCAACCCGTTCGCCTCGGCCAGCGTTGCCAGGGGGATGCCGTAGCGCCAGGCGAGCCCGGTGAGCGTCTCTCCCCAGGCGACTACGTGCGTGTTTCCCGCTGTCGCCGTGGGCGTAGCCCCGCCCTGGCCGGCGCCTGGCAGGACCGGCAGCAGAGCCGCCGCCAGCCCGAGCAACGCCGAGATGAGCCATAGCCACCAACGCCTGCCTGAAGACATGCAACCTCCCTGACTGCGCC
Organism: Anaerolineae bacterium; assembly: GCA_034436255.1. Taxonomy (GTDB): domain Bacteria; phylum Chloroflexota; class Anaerolineae; order DRVO01; family DRVO01; genus DAOTVV01. The sequence goes on along the minus strand of DAOTVV010000049.1, from coordinate 1,318 downwards.
GGCCCCCACAGGCCGGTACGACTGCAGAACATGCCTGCGTCCTCCGCAGGTGATGCCTGCGTCCTCCGCAGGTGATGCCTGCGTCTTCCATGCCGACAGCGCAGCGGCTGAGGTTGGTCAGGCCAGCGCGGCCCGCTGGTAGCGCCACTGCCCCATAACGGCTAGAATGCGTGGCAGCAGGGCACGGACGCGGGTGCCAGGTGCGCCATGTCCGAAGCGGGAGCATTGGCCCGGCCGGTGCTCCCGCACAATACCTGCCTGCAGGAGGTACCATGGACAAGTACGGTTATCGCTTCTCCTTTGGTCCCTGGAACATCCATGAGGGGGCGGACCCCTTCGGGCCGCCGGTGCGGCCGTCCCGCTCTTTCGCGGACAAGCTGGCCGTCTATAAGCAACTCGGCTTCGACGCCGTACAGTTCCACGATGACGATGCCGTCCCCGGTCTGGATGGGCTCTCGCCGGCACAGATCAGGGAGCGCGCCCGTGCTGTGCGCCGGCTGCTGGACGATAACGGCCTGGTTGCCGAGTTTGTCGCCCCGCGCCTGTGGGAAAGCCCGATGACGATTGACGGCGCTTACACGGCGAACGACCCGGCGGCGCGCCGCTATGCTCTCGACCGCTCCATGCGAGCGATTGACATCGCCGGCGAGTTGGGTTGCGATCTCATCGTGCTTTGGCTCGCCCGCGAAGGCACCTACATGCGCGAGGCCAAGGATCCGGTGCGCGCCACGGCGCAACTGCTCGAGGCCCTCAACGCCATGCTGGACTACGGCCCCGGCATGCGCTTCGCCATCGAGCCCAAGCCCAATGAGCCCATGGACCTGGCCTACATCCCAACCATGGGTCACGCCCTGGCCCTTGGCTTCCAGACCAAGGACCCGAAGCGCGTCGGCGTGCTCATGGAGTCGGCGCACTCCATCCTGGCAGGGCTGGACCCGGCGGATGAGATCGGTTTCGCCATGGCCTGCGGCAAGCTCTGGAGCGTGCACCTGAATGACCAGAACGGCCTCAAGTTCGACGAGGATCGTTCCTTCGCTGTCATCAACCTGCGCCGCGCTTTCGACCAGGTGCGCGTTCTGGACATGAACTGCTTCTGGGAAGTTGGCATCGTTGGCCTGGACGTGAAGGCAATCCGCACCCAGCCAGCTGAACTGGCCACCAAGCACTTGCGCAACAGCATGTGGGCTTTCCTCAAGCTGGTGCAGCTATCCCGTTCGCTGGACCAGGCCAAGGTGAATGCCCTCATCGCCGCCCGCGACTACGAGGAACTGGACTACCTCATCCTCAGCCATCTGATCGGGGAGTGACGGAACGGGAC
>DAOTVV010000048.1:0-31320 GCA_034436255.1 Anaerolineae bacterium | reverse complement strand
TGCTGTGATGAATCGCCGGCACATACAGCCCGGGTACTTCTGCCAGCGGCTGAAGCAGCGCTCCCGACTCTATCGTTGCTTCCAGTGCACGCACTAAGGCTGGCATGGTCTCTTCGACTTCGCCAATCATGATGGCGTCGACAATCGGGGCAATGGGCGCTGGGTTAGCAGTCACCGCCGGGCCGCCGGCGATCACCAGGGTCGACAGGCGACGCTCATCCGCCAACGGAGGGATGCCGGCAGCGCGCAGGATGCGAATCATGTTGGCATAGTCCAACTCGTAGGAGAGCGAAAACCCGACAACCGGGAAGTCCTGAAGTGGCCGCTGGGACTCGAGGCTTATTGGCTCGACGTCGGACTCGCCCCGGCCGAGGTTAAGGAAAGCGCGCTCGCAGATGATGTCGCTGAAGGAGTTGAACAGCCCGTATACGGTCTGAAAACCGAGGCTGCTCATACCAACGTAGTAGCTATTGGGGTAAATCAGCACGATCGGGAGACGTCCTCCCCAATCCCGGACGATGGCGCCCTGTTCCCGCTGCAGCAAGGCTCTCGCTTTCTGCGTCAGCGGCCAACTACTCATACTTGCTGCCTCATTCGCTTACAGTGGTGGGCGCACCACAGAGGCGACGCCAACAGCGTCGCCTCTGCACGTCTCCGACTGCGCTCGCTTTTATGAACAGTGGCTGTAGCCGCAATTCGGGCAGACGACACAGCCCTCTTTGAACTGCAGGATCGAGCCGCACTCAGGGCACTCCGGGCTCAGGTCCACTTTGGATGCGCCGGGCTTCAACTGGCGGCTGCCGTTCTTGCCGACGTAGTGCTCGAGAGCCTTAGCGATGGCATCCGCACAGGACAGGATCAGGGTACCCTTGTGCCACGTCGGCGACGGGCAACGGATGCCCTTGAGTTGCTCGATCACCGGCTCAACATCAATGCCCGAACGCAGGATCAGTGAGATCAGGCGGCCGATGGCCTCAGACTGGGAGGCAGTGCAGCCTCCGCTCTTTCCCATCTGCAGGAACACTTCGCACAGCCCGACCTCGTCTTCGTTGATCGTGATGTACACCTTCCGCCCGCATCCGAGTGGGACGCCTTCGGTCGTCCCGTGGGTGAGGGCCGGCCGCGGGCGCCTGGGGTCCTTTGCAGGGCTGGCGGCCGCCGGTTGTGGTTCCGGCTCCTTCTTCGTCTGCGTACCCTTGGTGAGCACCTGGGCCTGCCGGCTGCCATCCCGATATACCGTGATGCCTTTGCAGCCAAGCTGAAAAGCCAGCCTGAAAGCAGTGGCGACATCGTCAACAGTCGCGCTGTTGGCGAAATTGATCGTCTTGCTGACGGCATTGTCGGTGAAGCGTTGGAACGCTGCCTGGAGGCGTACATGCCATTCGGGTGATACTTGGTGCGCTGTGACGAACAGGCGCTTCAGTTCATCGGGAGCCTCAGTGCCCTCGAGCGAACCGCTGACGGCCACCTGGTTGATGAGCGCCTCGCTGTAGTAGCCACGCTCCTTCAGCACCTCCTCGAACGCCGGGTTTGTCTCGACGAACTGGCGCCCATCCAGGACGGTGCGCGTGAACGCCAGGGCGAATACCGGCTCTATGCCGCTGCTGCAGCCGGCGACAAAACTGATAGAACCGGTGGGGGCAATGGTTGTAGTCGTAGCGTTGCGCACCCCCTGCTTGCTGGCGCGCTCCTGAAGCGCCTGCCAGTCGAACCGGGGAGCACCGGCCATCCTCGGCCAGTCTCCCAACTGCAGCGGGAACTCACCTCGCTCGTAGGTGGAGCCGCGGAAAGCCGGGAACGGCCCGCGCCTTGTCGCCAACTCCACCGATGCCTCTTTGCTCCAGAACGCGACCGCCTCCATCACGCTGTGCGCAACCGCTTCCGCTTCCTCAGAGTCGTAAGGGACGCCAAGCCGGAAGAGCATGTCGGCGAAGCCCATCACCCCGAGGCCGATTTTGCGCGTATTGAGCGTGGCCTCCCTGATCTCGGGCAAGGGGAAACGGTTGACGCTGATCACATTGTCCAGGAAGTGCACGGCCATGTCCGTCACGTAGCGCAGGCGCTCCCAGTCAATCCGGCCGCCGGCCGTCATGTGGCTCAAGTTGATTGAGCCGAGGTTGCAGCTTTCATTGGGGAGCAGTACCTGCTCGCCACAGGGGTTGGTGGACTCATAGAGACCGAGGTTGGGCGTCGGGTTAAACTGGTTCATGCGGTCCAGGAATATGAGGCCGGGTTCACCGTTGCGCCAGGCAGCATCTATTATGCGCCGGAACACCTCTCGCGCCTCTAAGAAACCGCTTGCCTGGCCCGTGCGCGGGTTGATAAGGGCATACTTCTCGCCCTTCTCCACAGCTTGCATGAAGGCCTCGGTGGCCGCCACTGAGATGTTGAAATTGGAGAGAACGCCCTCCTGGCTCTTGCAGTCTATGAACTCCAGTATGTCGGGGTGGTCTACGCGCAGGATGCCCATGTTGGCGCCGCGGCGCCTGCCACCCTGCTTGATCACATCTGTGGCTGCATCGAAAACCTTCATGAAAGAGATCGGGCCGCTGGCGATGCCGCCGGTGGAACGCACTACATCCCCCGCCGGGCGCAAGCGGGAGAAACTGAAGCCCGTGCCGCCGCCGCTTTGGTGAATCAGCGCAGTGTCCCGCACCGCATTGAAGATACTGGCCATATCATCCTCGACCGGCAGGACGAAACAGGCGCTCAGTTGGCCCAGGCTGGTGCCGGCGTTCATTAGAGTCGGCGAGTTCGGCAGGAAATCGAAGCTGACCATCAACTGATAGAACTCGTCCGCAAGGGCATCAATGTCCGGTGACAGGTCATACTCGCGCTCGGCAGCGGCCACGGCGACCGCCACGCGGCGGAACATCTGCTCCGGCGTCTCAGCCACGGCTCCGGTCTCATCCTTGCGTAGATATCGCCGCTCCAAGAGTTGGCGCGCATTGTCGTTGAGCACCGGCCCCGCCAAACGCTCCCTGTGCACCCGGCTTACCATCGGCTCAGCCTCCATATCTATCTAGCCCTCCCCATTTCGACGCATCTGCATCATGCGATCAATCTCGTTCCGTATACTCTCCAGGTCGGCGAGCGGGACGTAGACCGAGGCGAAGCGCACGTACGCGATCTCATCTATCGCGCGCAGCCTTTCCATCACCAGGTCACCGATGACCTTGCTGGACACCTCAGCCCGATTCAGTCCGAGCACTGCGTCCTGCACCTCCTGCACCAACCGCTGCAGCACCTCGGTAGGTACTGGCCGCTTAGCACAGGCTTTGCGCACCCCATCCCCGATCTTCTCCGGATCGAACTCCTCTCGCCGCCCGTCGCGCTTGATGACCCACACAACTGGCGCTATGCGCTCGTAGGTCGTGAAGCGACGGTGACAGACAGCACATTCGCGGCGCCTGCGCACGCCATCTTCAGTATCACGCGTATCGAGGACACGAAGCTCGGACGTTCCACAGAAGGGGCAGTTCAAGCGGCGACTCCTTGCGCGAACTGGCAATCAACGGGTTGTGTAACGCGAGCAGTTAACTACTAGATGTAGTAGGCTCAGTATACCGCCGTCCGAAGCTCATAGTCAATAGGCTGGCGACTCAATCAAGACATAACGAGCTTAAGTTTTGCACGCAACCGCAGCCAGCCGCTTGGGCTCGCAAAGAAGGGGAGCCGGCCCTGGTGGCTGGCTCCCCTTCGCCAAAGTCTTGCTGCCTGGCTGAGGCCGCGGTCACCTGGTCCGGCGCCGCAGGAAGGCTGGCACTTCCGTCGCATCCTCTGAAAAAGCAGCGGCTCGCGGGAACTCGCGGATGTTCGTGCGTGAGGCACTAAGGCTCTGTGCTTGTTCCTCGAAGCCGGTGGCGACGACGGTGATCCGGATCTCGTCGTCAAGCTCCGGGTTGATCACGGCGCCGAAGATGATGTTAGCTTCAGGATGGGCCGCCTGGCGGACGATCTCGGCGGCCTCGTTGACCTCATGAAGGGTCAGGTCGGCGCCGCCCGTGACGTTGAAGAGGATGCCCTTCGCCCCCTCAATGCTCACATCAAGAAGTTGGCAGGTAACGGCGCTGTTTGCCGCCTCGACCGCTCGCTTGTCGCCCTTTCCCTTGCCGATGGCCATCAGAGCTGCCCCGCCGTTGCTCATGATGGTCTTCACGTCGGCGAAATCCAAGTTGATCAAGCCAGGAACCGTGATGAGTTCGGAGATGCCCTGCACACCCTGGCGCAGCACCTCGTCGGCCTGGCCAAAAGCAGTGTTCATGGGCGTCTTGCTATTGACCACCTGGAGCAAGCGGTCATTCGGAATAACGATTAGCGTGTCCACCGTCTCCTTTAGCCGCTTGATGCCCTCCTCCGCCGCTTGCATCCGGCGACGGCCCTCGAAGCTGAAGGGCTTGGTAACTACTGCGACGGTCAAGGCCCCTGCCTCGCGCGCAATTCGGGCAACCACGGGCGCTGCACCGGTGCCGGTGCCACCGCCTTCGCCCGCTGTCACGAACACCATGTCCGCCCCTTGCAGGGCCTCGTACAGCTCATCCGCGCTTTCCTCAGCGGCCTTCTGGCCGATAGCGGGATCGCCACCTGACCCCATCCCCTTGGTGATCTTCTCGCCAATGCGGATGCGCTTCGGCGCATTGGAAAGCATAAGCGCCTGGGAATCGGTGTTTATGGCGATGAACTCCACTCCTTGCACGCCGGCATCAATCATGCGGTTCACCGCGTTGGTCCCGCCCCCACCTACCCCGGTGATCTTGATCTGAGCGAAGTTCTCCATCTGATCACGTGTAGCCATCCCCATTCTCCTATAGCCTGCTTGCCCTCATCCCTGATGTGTGCGGCCTGCGCTGGCTGCCGACGGGCCTGGCCCTCTCTGGCCAGCCCGCTCTCCGGGAACTCCCTTAGCCCGGCAAAATCGCCCTCAGGATCCGTCCCAAGCGATGCAAGATGCCTCCCCCTGCCTCGACATCCGGCGTCTGACGCTGGCGCGCTCCCCACAGTAGCAAGCCCACGCCTGTAGCCTGACCAACATCGCCGATCACTTCAGTGAGGCCCTGAACCTGCCGCGGGGCCACCACCCGCACGGGCATGTCCATCACCTCGCTTGCCAAGTCAGCAATCCCTGGAAGGTTAGCGGTGCCGCCGCACAGCACCGCCCCGGCCGAAAGCAACCCGTCGAATGACGAACGTCTCAGTTCGCGCTGAACGAGGGTACATATCTCCTCGACGCGCGCTTCGATGATCCGCACCACCTCCTCTCGTGTGAATTCTCTTGCCCCATCACCACCAAAGCCCGAGATCCGCACTATCTCGTCCGGTTGGATCTGCCTGGTCAGACAATGGCCGTAACGTAGCTTGACGTCCTCTGCCACCTCAAGCGGGGCATGCAGCCCGATCGCCAGGTCACTCGTAATGTGGTTGCCACCGGTCCCCAGCGTGACGGTGTGCCACACGCTCCCGTTGAGGTACACTCCGATATCGGTCGTGCCCGCGCCGATGTTGACACATGCCACACCCATCTCGCGCTCGTTCGGTGTGAGCACTGCCTCGCCGGCAGCCAGGACCTGTGCGATAAGCCCTTCAACCGCTACACCCGCCCCTTCAACGCAGCGGGTAAGGTTACGGGCAGCACTGTCGAGAGCAGTGACCACGTGCACCTCGGCGTCAAGCCGGTGCGCCGCCATGCCGATAGGCTCTCGAACGAGCACGCTGTTGTCCAGCCAATAACCCCGGGGGACCACGTGCAGTACCTGGCGCTCCTGCGGCAGCGCCAGGACGCGCGCTTCGCTCAGGGCCCGGTCCACGTCCGCCTGTTCCACTCCGCGCATGGCCTGACTTACGATAGCTTCGCCGCGCGAGTTCTGAGACTGGATGTGTGCACCCCCGATAGACACCCAGGCCCGGTCTATGCCATAGCGCGAGCTCCGTTCAGCTTCCTCCACAGCTCGGCCCACGCTTTCGGATACGGCGGCAATGTCGGCCACCACGCCCTTCTCCATGCCGCGCGATGGCGCCAGCCCTGATCCGATGACGACGACATTGTCGCCGTCCACCTTGGCAACCAGGGCGGACACTTTGCTGCTGCCTATATCCAAAGCCGCGATCACGTCACTCACGCGAAGTTCAACCTCTGGCATGCTCGAAGCCGTAGCTCACGTCTAGCCTCATCCAGCATGGCCGATGCCACCTATCAGAGCGTCCAGGTGAGCGAAGATCCGGACCCCGAGAGCAGCGAAGGCAGCAAGGTACAGCTGCATATCCAGCCTGTCCGAGAGAGCAAGCAGTACCCCGGTGATTGCGAGATAAGCCAGGGAACGTACGACAGCGACGGAGACGCGCTCCAGTTCACGCCCAGCTAGCAACGCTAGCAAGCCTTCAAGGCAGCAGAGAAGCCACGCAGCGGCATAGCGAGCCAGCGCAAGCGAGACGCTGGGCCTCCAGAGAAAGCCCGCACCGATGCCGGCGCCGATCCCTATCAGGACAAACCAGAGCACTGACCTCACCCTAACGATAGTAGGCACCTGCGACCGTCCTCAGATCCACGAACTGTGGCACCTGCCCCTTGGCACGGAGCTGCTTGTCCAGAGCGGCGGCTACTGCCAGTTGGCGCGCGAGCTCAGAAGCGTTCCCAAGGTACACCGGATAGCCGCGATTGTCCTTGATCACAAAGCCCTTCATTGGGTCGTATTGGAACTCAGTCTGGCCAGGAAACGCTGCTGCCATCGCGCTCAGGCCGTTTATGACCTCCGCCGGCATACTCTCCCCAGGCCAGTTGCCAGAGGGCAGCGCCAACACAGGCAAGTGATCCACCTTGCCGAAAGGGCGCAGTAGCTGGCCACGCTCAGTCACCCAAAGCTGGCCATCCGCTTCCTGCAGCACCGCAACCGGTCTTTCCTCGCTGACGGTGATCCGGACATGGTTGGGCAGCCATACCTCGGCCTGCGCCGTGCGCACACCTGGCACGGTCCGCACCCGCTCGGCCACGGTCACCGGTTCAAGCTCTACGGACCATGCGTCCGCCAGGCCCGCAGCACCCACAACCTGTTCCGGCGAGATTAACGTGCACCCGACCACCTCGACCCAGTGCACGTGCCAGGCCGGCGCGCGATGCACCGTCCAGATAGCCCAGCTGGCTAGCAATAGCATCGCCGCACTGATCAGCCGGCCACCGCCCCAATTGGCAAGGCCGCGCAGCAACGAGTTGCGGGGACGTGGCGGATTCGCCGCTCTCGCCCCTCCTTGCTCACCCGCCAGTTGCAATAGCCGCCTGGGATCACTATCGAGGGCTGACCAGTTAGCTTGCAATGGTTTCCTCTCGAGCCGCGCTCAGCGAACGTTGCTTGTCGGCGAAACGTTCCAGCCCCAGGGCCACAATGCGGTCAACGAGCTCAGGGAAACTGAGGCCCGATGCCTGCCATAGCTTGGCAAACATGCTGATCTCAGTGAACCCAGGGATGGTGTTCACCTCACTTATGTAGAGCATCCCCGTGTTTCGCTCCAGCAGGAAATCCACGCGTGCAAATCCCGCCAGATCGAGCGCCAGGAAGGCCCGGACCGCCCATTCTCGCACCTGATTAACCAGGGCCTCGTCAAGATTGGCCGGCGCCAGCACCAGCGAACCGGCATCGCCGTACTTCGCCTCGTAGTCGTAGAAGTCGCGCCCCGGAATGACCTCGCCGGGTACGGTCGCTATGGGCTCGTCATTGCCAAGCACGCTGCTCTCGATCTCGCGGGCATCCACCCCCTGTTCGACAATGACCCGGCGGTCGTAACGAGCGGCGAGAGCCAGGGCAGCCAGCAACTCATGTCTATTGCCGGCTTTGCTGACGCCGACGCTTGAGCCCAAGTTCGATGGCTTGGTGAATACCGGATAGCGAAGTGCTGCCTCTATCTCGTCAGCTACAGCCTCTGGTCCATCGAGGATGGCCTGCCGGGTGCACGCTACAAAGTCCACGGTGCGCAGGCCGGCTACGCGGAAGAGGCGCTTCATAACGATCTTGTCCATCCCAAGTGCCGAGCCCAGAACGCCGGCTCCGGCATATGGCACCTCCAGAATCTCCAGCATGCCCTGGATCGTGCCATCTTCGCCCATGGTCCCATGGAGCACCGGAAACACGAATTCCACCGGCTCCAGTTCCCTCTGTGCCGCCCCAAGGGCCAGGCTCAGCAAGCGGCCGTGCCGCCCCAACGCCCCCGGCGTGCCTTCCGGCTGAGTCCGCCACTCACCATCGCGGTCAATGAGAATAGGCAGCACCTGGTAGCCCGCACTGCGCAAAGCGGCGATCACCGACCGGGCCGAGGCTACCGACACCTCGTGCTCACCCGATACGCCGCCGTAGAGGACAGCCACCCGATTCACCGCTCTCAAAGTACCTCCAAGGACAAGGGACCTATGAAACGGATCTCGCTCTCGAGCCGCACGCCGAACCGTTCGAAGACGCGGCGCCGCGCTGTGTTCATCAGCCGGAGCACTTCTTCGGCCCGCGCCTGCCCTCGGTTGAGAATGAAATTCGCGTGCACATCCGAAATCACCGCATCACCGATGGCGAAGCCTTTCAGGCCACAGGCCTCGATAAGGGCCCCTGCCGAACCTCCGGCAGGGTTGCGGAACACGCACCCGGCGCTCCGTCCCTTTGGCTGAGAGTTGCGCCGCTGCTGGCTGTACCAGGCCATTTTCGCGGCGGATGATTCAGGATCACCGCGCTTAAGATCAAGAGCCACATCAAGCACCGCCAATCCTTCACCCTTAGCCAGGGTCGAGCTGTGGCGGTAGCTGAACCCTAGCTCGCGGCTGGGGTACGAGCAGCGCCTGCCTCCGTCGCTCAGCACCTCAACTGTGTGCACCACCGTCGACATTGAGCTACCGTAAGCGCCAGCATTGCCCGTGACTGCTCCGCCCAGTGTTCCGGGAATGCCACAGGCCCATTCCAGCCCCGAAAGGCCGCGCTCGGAGCACCAGCGGGCCAGGCCGGCGAGGCTTGTGCCAGCATCGGCTCTCACGCGGAGCGAACCGTCCCGCAGGTCGTTCACCTCGATGCTCCTGGCCTGCGCTTCTCGCCGCCGGAAAATGATGACCAAACCCTCATAGCCACCGTCGTCCACGAGCACGTTCGAGCCACGCCCCAGCACCAACCACGGCAACTGCTGTTCGCTGGCCCAGGTGGCGAGCCGCTCGACGGCTGCCCCGTTCTGCGCTACCGCAAGGTAGCGGGCCGGGCCGCCGATTCCGAACGTCGTGAACGGGGCCAAGGGCACCTTCTCCTGGACACCGTCAAGCGAAGCGACCACGGACCTAGCCACCGTCACAACCCATGCGGCGCATCAGCTCAGCGGTCAACTGCTCGTTATCACCGGCGCCCAGGTTCAACAACACGTCTCCCGGCCGCAGGACGGCCAGCAGCCGTTCGCTGGCCTGCTCCACACCCGGAAGAACCTCGCCTCCGGCTGCTGCCGCCAGGCGGGCCGAAAGCGCGTGCGCATCGCCGGATTCGCGAGCGCCATACACGGGCAGCACAAACGCCCTGTCAGCTTGCGACAGGGCCGTGGCGTACTCTTCGAACAGGGCCTCCGTCCTACTGAAGGTATGCGGCTGGAAAACGAGAACCTCGCGAGCACCAGGAAAGCGCTGGCGAGCGGCGTCCAGGACAGACCGTATCTGGGTCGGGTGGTGGCCGTAATCGTCCACCAGGTACACACCAGAGCAGCACCCGCGCAGACTGAAGCGGCGCGCCACTCCCTCGAAGCTCAGAAGTGCTGGCAGCGCTCTTTCCGGAGGAACGCCTACCTCGTAAGCCGCCGCAATCGCGGCCAGGGCGTTGGCCACGGAATGCTCACCCCACAGCGGCACTGTCGCGTCGTGCTCGCGGCCGTCAGGACCGGCCAGTCTGAAGCGGGTGCCATCAGTTCGCCCCTCCCAGGCGAGCGACCGCCAGTCCGCCCCCGAGTCTGCCCCATACCAACGCACGTTGGCCGCAGTGGCCACCGCTCGCTTCACCCCATCCTGGTCGCCACAGGCCAGAACCCGTCTGCAGCGAACCACGAACTGGCCGAAGGCATCATCCAGGTCAGCCAGTGATGGGTAGCAATCGGGATGATCCATCTCCACCGAGGTTATGACGCCGAGCCAGGGGTTCAGGGCGAGAAAAGTGCGGTCGTACTCGTCGGCCTCGACCACGAACAGATCGCCGCTGCCGAGGCGAGCGTTGCTGCCCCAGTTGTGCACCAGCCCACCTACGAGGCAGGTAGGATCGTTCCCGCACTCCACCAGGATGTGGCTGAGCAATGCGGTCGTCGTCGTCTTGCCGTGTGTCCCTGCGATGGCAACCATCCGGCGCCCGCCGCTCAACCAGGGTATGAACTCATGGCGCTTCCAGACCGGTATGCCGGCTTCCCTCGCCCACACTGCTTCGGGGTTGTCGTTCGCCACCGCCGAGGACACGACCACTAGATCTGCCTGCCTCACCAAATCGGGCACATGCCCGCCCTGGAACCTCAAGCCAAGGGACTCGAGGTCAGAGATCAATGGCGGGCGCTGGCGGTCGGAGCCCGAAACCTGGTAGCCCATCAGCAGCGAGAGCCGCGCCAGCCCGGATAGGCCGGTGCCGCCGACGCCGATGAAGTGAATGCGCCGAAACGCTGGCTCGCTCATGCCATGGGTCCCCGTACTGCCCGGACTTTGCGCAGCACACCGGCGCCGGCCAGCAGCAGCCCAAATACATAGGCCACCGTGCCCACAGAAACGTTCCCGCCCACCAGCGGCGCACTGCCACCGCCCTCCGCGCTCAGCCGCACGTGTATGGTCCAGCCCGAGCCGAGAGCACGGGAGACAACCGGCAGAAGGTTCTCGCGCAGCATGAGCGAGAACAACAACCCGTTGAGAACACCCAGGAACCCACCGAACAGACGCGAGGACTTGGTGAGTGACCCTTCTCTCACCAGGGCCTTGCCCAGAAAAGCGGCTGCCAGCAGCAAAGCTACATAGATGAGAAAGTAGTACGGCCCAGGATCAGCCACGCCTGCGGAAGAACTCGCTCCGACGGCACGGCGGAGGATGCCGGCGACCCTCTCCCCGATGTGCAGCATCGCTCCGGCGATACTGGGCTCACCGATGCCCACGATTACCGCCAATGACACGGCGACGACCACAATGGATCGTGCCCCTCCCTGCAGAGCACCGATCAGGGCAAAGACCAGCACCACGACCACGCTTATGGTCCGATAGTCAATCACGAACTGCGGCGCCATGTCACACCACCCTATCCTCGTGGGCAAGCGTGGGCATCACCCTGCTAGCGCGCTTTCGCGACGTGCTGACCACCAGTTCAGCCAGCGCGTGCGCAGCCTCAGGCCGGGCCAGTGATAGTGAGCGTTCGGCCATGTTGAGCAGCGTCCTTTCGTCCCCAAGCAGACGGCTGACCTCCGGGCCGAGGCGCTCTCGAACCTCGGCGTCCTCCAGCATGATGGCTGCCCCCTCCTCTACCAGGTAGAGAGCATTCTGCCGCTGGTGTGCCCCTGAGTATGGGTAGGGCACAACCAAGCCTGGCTTGCCGGCCGCTGTCAGTTCGCCCAGGGTCGAAGCACCGGCGCGGCTCACCACCAGATCGGCCGCGAGCATCGCCGTCGCCATATCCTCAAGGTATTCATACAGATAATAGCCGCCTTCGCCATGCACCAGCCCCGCCGACTTGGCAGTGTCTTTCACCCAGGTGTAGTCTCGCCGTCCACTCACATGCAGGACCTGGAAGCGCGGCGTCCACTGCGGTGCCCATCGCAGCACCGCCTCGTTGATGCTGCGCGCGCCCAGGCTGCCGCCCAGCGCCAGCACCGCCGGCCTGGAGTCCAACTCTAGGCGACGCCGCGCCTGTTCGCGCGAACCGGAAACGAAGGACGAACGCACGGGGTAGCCAGTGACGACCACTCGGCTTCCGCCTAGATAACGGCGCGAGCGTTCGCAGGTGACAGCGACCACATCCGCGAAGCGCCGCGAGAAACGCACCGCCCAACCTGGTTCCACATCCGGAAGGTATACGACTGAGGGCACGCCGGCCATTCGCGCCCCGAGGACACTGGGGACACTTACGTAGCCGCCGGTAGCTAGGAGCACATCGGCCCGGAAACGGCGCAGATGGCGCGAGGCTGCCCAGGCCGAGGCCAGCCCTTCCACCCCAGCGAAAGGCGCCCTCACTCCCATGCCACGCACTTTTCCAGCGCGCACGGGCGCGAACTGCCAGCCGCGCGCGCGAGCGCTCTCCTCCTCCGGCCCCGAAGGCACACCCAGCCAGAGCACGTCCGCGGGCTCATTGCCCCCCTCGTGCAAGGCCTCGACCACGGCGATAGCGGGATAGATGTGCCCGCCGGTGCCACCGCCAGCCAGAGCCAGCCTCATGCTAAGCCTCTACTCTGTGGCCGCTGATGTTGAAGATGATGCCGATACTCGCCAGGCACATGACTAGCGAGGAGCCACCGGCGCTGATGAAGGGTAGTGGCAAACCCGAGTAGGGCACCGTGGCAGTGACAACGGCGATGTTCAGCGCCGCCTGCACTACGATCAGCAGCACCAATCCGGCAGCGAGAAAGCTCCCGAAGGCATCCTCGGCCTGAGTCGCAATCCTTATGCCGCGCCAGGCAAATAGGGCGAAAAGGGCCACCACAGTAACGCAACCAACGAAACCCAACTCCTCCCCGATTACGGCAAAAATGCTGTCCGTATTCGCCGCTGGCAGGTGACCAAACTTCAGCACTCCGTTGCCCAGCCCCCGCCCTGTCAAGCCACCGCTGCCCAAGGCGATCACGGTCTGACGGATGTGGTAGCCTGCTGCCAATGGGTCGCGCATAGCCGCCTGGAAATCGTTCACCCGGTCTACCCGGTAGTGTGCGGTTACGATGAGGAGAGCGGCAAAACCAGCGACCACCAGGCCAAGCAACCCCACCTGCCAAAGCTCCACCCCGGCGATCACGAACAGCAACAGAGCCACCCCAGCGATCAGCATGGCGGTGCTGAAGTCCGGCTGAGCCATTATGACGGCAGTCACGAAGCCAACCATCAGGGTGAAGGGGATCAGGCCGTGGGTCGCCTTCTTCATTTCATCCCCTTTGCTTGAGAGCCAGTAAGCCACGTATATGGTCAGAGCCAGCTTCATCAACTCGCTCGGCTGCACCGAACCGTTAACTACCCAGCGCCTGCTGCCGAACACGACCTCGCCGAATATCAGGACCAGCAGCAGTAGCACACAAGTGAAGAAGAGCAGCGGCAGCGAGTAGAGCGTCCATCGGTGATAGTCAACACGCGCCAGCACGGCCATGACGGCTATGCCCACGGCGGCCCATGTCGCTTGCCGCAGCACCAGGCGGCTGGGGTTGCCCGGGTTCTGAGCCATCGCGGCGCTGTACAGTACAATGAGGCCGACTACGACCAAGGCGAAGGTGACCGCCAACAGCCAGTAGTCTGGACGACTGGGATAGAGCCGGGACCGAGCAGATTTCATGCCGAACGCTCCAGACGTGTGACCAAGGCGCGGAAGCACTCGCCGCGCTCCTCAAAATCCCTGAAGGCATCGAAGCTTGTGCCTCCAGGCGAGAACAGCACCACCTCACCAGGTCGTGCCTCGCGGTAGGCCGCCTGGACGGCCTGCTCCAGCGTGCTGTGACGCTCGTACGGAAGGCCAGAAGCCGCGAGGCGAGGCTCCAGCAAAGCGCCCAATTCCCCGAACAGGATCACCAGCCGCGCCCTCCGCCTCGCCTCCGCCATCCAACTGTCCCATGGGAGGTGTTTGTCGCGCCCTCCAGTCAGCAAGAGCACGGGCGACTCGAACGCTCGCATTCCTGCAATGGCCCGCTCTGGCGAAGTCGCGATGGAGTCGTTGTAGTAGTCCGCGCCGGCGATAGTGCCCACCTTCTCCAGGCGGTGCGGCAAAGGTCTGAAGGAAAGCACGGCCTGTCGCATCTGCGCCGCGGGTATACCCAAGATGCCCGCCACAGCTACAGCCGCCACGACGTTCGCCAGGTTGTGTTCGCCGAGCAGCGGCACCTCGCGGCGTTCACAGACTCGCTCCTGCTCGCCCTGGCGAGCCACGAAGATAGCCGATCCCTCACGATAGGCGCCGTTCGCCACCGACCCCCTGAGGCTGAACCAAGCTAGCCTGGAGGCGGATGTATCGGCCAGGCGGACACACTGGTCATCGTCAGCGTTCAACACCAACCAGTCGCCAGCCCCTTGCCAGCGCAATATGCCCCGCTTGGCCTCGACGTAGGCCTCCATAGTGCCATGCCGGTCAAGGTGGTTCGGTGTGATGTTCGTGATCATGGCGACGTGCGGACTGTGGCGCACCAGTTCCAGTTGGAAGCTCGAAAGCTCCTGGACAACAACATCCTCCGCGCCCATCTCGCCCAGCCTCTCCACAAGCGGCGTCCCGATGTTGCCACCCAGGAAGACCTTGCGCCCAGTGGCGCTGGCGATGGCCGCCACAAGCGACGTGGTGGTGCTCTTGCCGCTGCTGCCGGTGATGCCCACTGTGAGCGCTGGGCTCAGCTCGAGCACCAAGTCGGGCTCGCTGTACAGCTGGAGCCCACGGCGCGCAGCCGCCTTCAGCAAGGGGTGATCCAGAGGCACACCAGGGCTCACGAACAGGTAATCGGTGTCAAGCACAGCTTCCCTGGCGCCGCCGGCAAGCAGCCGCGCCCCGCTGGCCTGCAGTTCTTCGACCTCCCGAGAGAGGCTGGCCAGCGGCCGGTCGTCGGTGCCGACTACAGTTGCCCCTACGCTGAGCATGAAACGGCCAAGGGCCATACCCTCACGACCCAGACCGACGATGCCCACCGTACGGCCCTGGAAGCGGCCGCGCGCAAGCTCAACTGGATTCATATGAGCGCCAGAGCTACCCCCAGCATCCCTGCGAGAACAGCAACGATCCAGAAGCGAAGCGTCACCTGGACTTCGGAAGCCCCTCCCAATTCGAAATGATGGTGCAGTGGCGCCATCCGTAGGATCCGCTTACCGTGTGAGTAGCGAAAGTACCCTACCTGCAGCATCACCGACAGAGCCTCTAGCACAAAGACGATACCTACGATCGGAAGGAGCAGCCACTGCCCGGAGAGCAAGGCGACCGTCGCCAACGCTCCACCGAGCGCGAGAGCTCCCGTGTCGCCCATGAACACCTGCGCCGGGTAGACATTGAACCACAGGAAGCCCAGCAACGCCCCAACTACGGTAAGGCAGAAAGCAACGAGATGCACTTGTTCTTGCAGGTAGGCGATCACGCCATAGGACAAGAAGGCCATTGCTGCCGTCCCCCCAGCCAGCCCGTCCATCCCGTCGGCGAGGTTGACCGCGTTTGAGAAAGCCACGATGAGGAACACCGCGATCGGTAGATACCAGATGCCGATGCGGATCTTGTACGGCACCCCGGGCAGCGCCACAGATTGCAGGCCGAGAAAGTAGTGCAGGCCCACAGCAGCGACAGTAGCGATGACTACTTGCCACAGTAGCTTGTAGCGGGCCAATAGGCCGATCCCGCCGTTCCCTTTACGCTTGACGTTTATGTAGTCGTCCACGCCACCCAGAACCGCCATCCCGGCCATTACGCCCATAGGCAACAGGATGGACCGGCCAATAGCATTCATGCCCGTCAGGTTGAGAAAGTTCAGAATGATGGTGATGGCGAGCACGGTCGCGACCACGAGGACTCCGCCCATCGTCGGTGTGCCCATCTTCACCATATGAGATTGCGGCCCGTCCTGCCTGATCTGCTTACCGATGCCGAGGCGCCTGAGCCAGCCGATGAACGGCCCACCCCAGATCACCGCGACGAAGAAGGAGACCATGCCCAGCACGAGTGAATAAGCCAATGTCGCCTCGATTCAGTTCGACTCTACCCCAGAATGGCCCGGAGCACCGACCTCGTCCTTGCGCCCACAGAGTTGAACCAGCGCCTCTACGATCGTCTCCATGTGCATGGCTCGTGAGCCCTTGACAAGCACGCAATCGCCAGGCCGTAGGATGCTGCCGAGCACCCTGATGGCCTCGGCCGGCGACGCCACTCTCAGCACAGAGCGCGCTGGCATGCCAGCGCTGATGGCTTCCTCGGCCAGCCAGTTGGCCTGAGGCCCGACCGCCAGCAAGAGAGCGCAACTCCCGGCTGCGGCACGGCCCACCTGCCGATGCCCCATCTCTGCATAACTGCCAAGCTCGAGCATATCCCCCAGAACCGCGATCCGCCTCTTGTCGCATCGGCGCAGCAGATCGAGCGCGCCCGTCATGGACGCCGGTGCGGCATTGTAGGAATCGTCGAGAACGGTGACGTCTCCACACTCGATGACTTTGAACCGAGAGCAAGCGCCGCATCTGGACAGGCCAGTCTGCAACTCTTCCCACGCCAGGCCGCATGCCCGCCCAAGCGCGATGGCGGCCAGCGCCGCGTAACGGCAGGCCACTCCCGGCAGGGGAAAGGCGAAACGCACCCTCTCGCCCCATGCCTCGACTGCGAATTCCTGGCCATCGAGCCGCGAGTCCATTACATCGACTGCGCGGACATCGTTGTTCGGGCCTGATCCGTAAGTGATGCTCCGGCAAGCAGCCCGCCGCTCCATTGCCCGGACATGCTCGTCATCGCCATTTAGGATGGCAAGCCCATCTGGAGGTAGAGCGGCCACCAGCTCGGCCTTGGCTTGAGCGATGTTAGCGATGCTCCCCAACCGCTCGAGGTGAGTGGGGCCGACGTTGGTGACGATGCCAACGTTAGGCCGGGCAATATCGCACAAAGCGGCGATCTCTCCGAGCGCGTACATGCCCATCTCGAGCACGGCATACTCGTGGTGATCGTCGAGGCCCAAGAGGCTGAGCGGCAGGCCGATCTCGTTATTGTAGTTCCGCTCACTCCGATGCACGCGATAGCGAACGCCGAGTACAGAGGCAACCACATCGCGCGTCATGGTCTTGCCGATGCTACCGGTGACTCCTATGACAGTTGTGGCCAGCGTGGCTCGCCAGGCTGACGCCAGGCGCTGCAGGGACCACAATGTGCTGTCCACCGGCACGATGATGGGCGCCCTGGTCGCCGGGCCAATCCCGTCCGCTACCTGAGCCTTCGTTCCGGCGCTCCATGGCCTCCCCCGCTCCACAACGGCAGCAATCGCCCCCTTGTCGAACGCTGCCTCCACATACTCATTTCCATGAGTATGCTCCCCCTGAAAAGCGAAGAAGACGCTGCCTGGCTCGCACTCGCGCGAGTCCACTACCACGCGCCTGACCGGCACGCCAGACAGCATTCCCCCAGCACCAGGGGCGACCAAGGTGTCCACCAGGAAACCGAGGCTAAGCGTCATTGCTTGGCCTCCGCCGATGCTGGTGACTGGGGTGCGATGCCCAGCACAAGCACCAGGTCGCGTGCGACCTTGCTGAAGATCGGGGCGGCTACCTGGCTGCCCCAGGGTGAAGCCTTCGGCCGGTCTACCTTGACGAGGATGCAGATCTCGGGGTTCTCATCTGGCAGAAAGCCAATGAACGATGCGATCGTGTCCGTCGGGTGATAGCCACCGGGGATCGGGATCTGGGCCGTACCGGTCTTGCCGCCGACAGTGTAGCCGGGCACTCGCGCCAGTTGGGTTTCCCGCTCCACCGCCTGCACCATCATCCGCCGCAGTTCGCGTGCAACATCGGCCGATATCACCTGGCGCACCGGTTGTGGCTGCGTCACCGTCACACTATCCCCGGAGACGACCCGGTCCACGATGTAGGGGCGCATCAGCAAGCCATCGTTAGCAACAGCCGCGAACGCCATGACCATCTGCAGCGGCGTCGCCGCAATGCCCTGGCCATAGGAGTTAGTGGCCAGGTCGGCCTCGTACCAGTGCCCATCCCCTGGCATCTTGACTTGGCCGGCCTCCTCTGCCTGCAGGTCAACGCCAGTCTTCTGGCCGAAGCCAAAGGCGGTCACGTATTTATAGAAGGTGGCCGCCCCCATCGTAGTGCTGACGTGGGCAGCGCCGGTGTTCAGCGAGAAGGCCAGGATGTCGGTCATGTTGACCTTGCCATGGGCGGAGTTGTCCCAGTTGTGGATCGTGATGCCGGCAATCTCGAACTTGCCGGTGTCATCATATGTGCTGTCCGGGGTCACCGCGCCGGAATCCAGGCCAGCAGCCATGGTGATGATCTTGAACACCGAGCCCGGTTCGTACAGATGGCTGACGATGGGATCCTCGTAGAGCTTGGCATCAACGCTGTCGTAGCTATTAGGATCATAGCCCGGAAGCGAGACTGCTCCCAGGATCGCCCCCGTCCTGGTGTTCACAACGATTATGCTTCCACTCTCCGCCTGATACTTCTCCAGTCCGGCCCTCAGTTCGCGCCAGAGTATGTACTGTACGCGGCTGTCCAGCGTCAGAAAGACGGTAGCTCCATCCTTGGGCGGCTCGAAGAGGCGCTCGCCGAAGGGCACGTCCAGCCCGAGAGCGTCCATCTCCCCCAGGCTCGCCCCGGGCTCGCCGCGGAGCTGAGCATCATAGAAGCCTTCTACTCCGTAGTATCCATCTCTGGCACGGTTGACGAAGCCGAGCACGGGTTCGTACATGCTCTTGTCGGGATAGGCGCGGCTGAGCACCGGCTCCAGCGACAGCCCTGGCTCGTCCCAAGACTTGATCTCATCGGCCAGCCGTAATGGCACCGCCTCCGCCAGGGGCTGCCAGACCGCTTTGCTATCCAGTCGCTGCGCCAGGTCGTCTCGCTTCACGCCTATGAGTGGGAACAGACGATCTGCCAGCTGGTACGGGTCTTCGACCAGTTCTGGCGCCGCGGTCAGGTCAAAGGCATACACATCGGTCGCCAGGGGCCGACCATCGGCCGAGAAGATCGAACCCCGCTTGGCATCGAGTGTCTGATGGCGCACATTTTCTTTCGTGGCGACATCGGCCAGGCTGCGCCCACGAACCAGCTGCCACCGCACCAGTTGGTACACAAGGACGACGCCAAAGAGAGCCAGGCAGCCAGCTACCCAAAGGAGACGCCGGTTGATGTCCTGTCGCCGCTCCCCGCCCATAGCTGATCTACCGCCCTGGCTCCGCCGTAGCTGTCGCCACCCCAGTCGTGGCCGTGCCGGTGCCCACCGGAGTTAAAACGGTGGGGTCCAGTCTCAAGAACACGGTGTTCTGCGCCTTTTCCATGCCAAGGGCTGCCGCCCTGGCCTCGACTCTATCCAGGCTCTCGCTCTGCGCCACCTCGACCTTGAGGACTAGGTTCTCCTGCTCGACGCGCTCAAGCGTCGCCTGAACAGCATGCACGCTGTATGCCGTTGCCGTGATCTGGGCCGACTGCAGCAGGTACAGCACGCCCATGACAGCCACGAATACAAGCGCCGCGGTGATCACGGCAAGATCCTTCTTGCTTGCACCCACGGCCTCATGTCGGACTCGACCTACCGAGGCTCTGGCCATGGGGTCAGGGTCTGCCCTCGAAGCCACCGGAGATGATGTCAGGCTGATGCTCTGCTCCAGCGGGCTGGTCTTCCGGTTCATAGTCGCTCAGCCACCCTCAGCTTGGCGCTGCGGCTGCGCGGGTTGCGCCGCACCTCAGCCTCCTCAGGTACGACCGGCTTGCGCGTGATCAGGCGCA
Organism: Anaerolineae bacterium; assembly: GCA_034436255.1. Lineage (GTDB taxonomy): Bacteria > Chloroflexota > Anaerolineae > DRVO01 > DRVO01 > DAOTVV01. The sequence goes on along the minus strand of DAOTVV010000048.1, from coordinate 11,720 downwards.
AACTCGCTCGATGGCCACAGACACATGCGGGCAGTCCGGGCGGGCAGAGGCAGTCCCGGCTCTCGCGAGCCATGAACCGCTTGACGATCCGGTCCTCAAGCGAGTGGAATGAAATGACGGCTATCCGTCCGCCAGGCGCAAGCAAACCCAGCGCCTGCTCCAAACCCTCCTGCAGCGCACCGAACTCATCGTTCACGGCTATACGCACCGCCATGAACACCCGCGCCAGCACATCCTCCCGCGACCTGGCCGCCGGCACTGCTCGCGTCACTGCCTCCGCCAGGTCCCGCGCGGTGCGTAGTGGCCGCGATCGCGCGATCTCGCGCGCCACACGTCGCGCTGCCGGCTCCTCGCCGAAATCTCTAAGCAGCCGCGCGATCTCACTTTCACCCAGCCGGTTCAGCATCTCAGCAGCGGCGACTCCTTGAGCGGGGTCGAAACGCATGTCAAGGCGCCCTTGGGTGCGAAAGCCAAAGCCACGCTCCGCGTCGGCTAGCTGCAGCGACGAGAGACCGAGGTCGAGCAGTATGCCCGTGAACGGCGCCAGGCCCGTTCGCCGCGCAACGCTCGCCATGTGGCGGAAGTTGCTCTGAACCAGTTCCACTTGGCCCCCGTACTCAGCCAGGTTGCGGCGCGCTACCCCGAGCGCTGCCGGGTCCGCATCCAGCCCGAGAAGGCGCGCCTCAGGGCCGGCAGCAGCCAAGAGCGCCGCTGCGTGCCCGCCTGCCCCTACGGTAGCATCGAGATAGACACCCCCTGGTGAGCGCACCAGGTAACTGACCACTTCTGCGAGCAGGACCGGTACATGCTCGCTGGTTTCGGCTGGCTGGAGCACCGAAGTCTCATCCCCACTTTGGCTGGGCTCGCCCAAGCTGCTGCCCAACCAGAAGCCGGCTGCAAGTTCTACGCCAGGTCAGGACCCGGCAAATCAGTCTCGGCTAGCTATTCGCCGCTGCTGGCACTTGTGCCGTCTGGGCCGTCGCCGATGTCGCGCAGGCCATCCATTGCCGCTTCCCATCGGCTCGGCTCCCAGATTTCCAGATGATCATCAACGCCAGCGAGGACGGCCTGGTTGGTTATGCCGGCGTAGCGCCTCAAACCGGGAGGCAATAGTATCCTGCCCGCCTTGTCTGGCTCGCAACAAATGGCCGCGAAAATGGTGCGGGCAAGGGTGCGCGATGCCTGCTTGGCTATGGACCAGCGCCCTATTCCGGACCTGATCTCGAGAAACCGAGGCTCCGGATAAAGGAGCAGGCAGCCGTCTGGGCCGCGCACAAGGTAGGCCGTGGATCCTAGAGCCTCCCTGACCCTGCCAGGCAGGATCAGCCGCCCCTTTTCATCCACGCTGTGTTCGTATTCGCCCGTGAAAGCGGCGCTGCCATCGCCAACCCACTCAGTCAAGGCGTCTCCCCACCATTCGCCACTGAGCACCACAGAAAGACATTATAGAAACCGCCTACGGCGACAACAAGTTACAACCGTACTATTGCTCAGAATCTTAATGCACGAAGTTGGGGGCTCGTGAACGACAGAGCGATTGGGGTCTTGCACTTGGGACCAAACCAGAAGGTGCTCCCCCAGATAGATCTGGGGGAGCACCTTGTTCGGGCGAACTGCCTCGCTGGCTCTCTGCCTGGCTTGGCCCGAGAGGGGCTAACGTCGGATGTTGTAGAACGCGTCCATCCCAGCGAACGTTGCCGAGCTACCTAACTCCTCTTCAATGCGCAGCAGTTCGTTGTACTTGGCCACCCGGTCCGTCCGCGCCGGCGCGCCGGTCTTGATCTGGCCAGCGTTGAGGCCAACGACAAGGTCCGCTATCGTGGCATCCTCCGTCTCGCCGCTGCGGTGGGAGACGATGGCTGTCCAGCCCGCGCGCTGCGCCATGGTAACGGCGGCAATGGCTTCCGTGAGTGTACCGATCTGGTTCACCTTGCAGAGGAGCGAATTGCAGGCACGCAAGTCAATCGCGCGCCGCACCCTCTGCACGTTGGTGACAAGCAGGTCATCACCCACAATCTGGATGCGCCGTCCCAGGCGCTCTTGCAGCAGCTGCCATCCCTCCCAGTCATCCTCGGCCAGGCCATCCTCGATGGAAATGATGGGATACTTGTCAACCCAGCGCTCGTAGAACTCGACCATCTCCACACTGCTCAGGCGGCGCCCTTCCTTGGCCAGGTTGTACGTGCCATCCTCATAAATCTCACTGGAGGCTGGATCCAAAGCGATGTAGATGTCCTCTCCTGGCCGATAACCTGCCTTTTCGATCGCCTCGATGATAACCTCGATCGCCTCTTCATTGGACTTGAGCGAAGGTGCAAACCCTCCCTCATCACCGACGTTGGTGCCGTAGCCGCGCCTGGCCAGCACCTTCTTAAGGCTATGGTAGGTCTCGACACCCCAGCGCAGGCACTCGGAGAACGACGCCGCTCCGATGGGCATGATCATGAACTCTTGCAGGTCAGTGCTGTTCACCGCGTGCTTGCCGCCGTTCAGGATGTTCATCATTGGCACCGGCAACACGTGGGCACTGACTCCGCCAAGGTACTTGTACAGCGGCAGGCCAGCCTCGTCCGCGGCCGCCTTGGCGACAGCGAGAGACACAGCGAGGATAGCATTGGCCCCCAGGCGGCTCTTGTTCTCCGTGCCGTCGAGGTTAATCATCATCTCGTCAATGCCCACCTGGTCGGTGGCGTCCCAGCCGATCAACTGATCGGCGATGACGTCGTTGACGCTGGCAATGGCTTTGCGCACGCCCTTGCCGCCATAGCGATCATCGCCGTCGCGGAGCTCGACAGCTTCGTGCTCGCCCGTCGAGGCCCCGGAAGGCACGGCCGCACGGCCCCAAGCCCCGCCGTTCAAGCGGATGTCCACTTCCACAGTCGGATTGCCGCGCGAATCCAGTATCTCGCGGGCGACGATGTCTTCGATCTCGGTCATGAACCCCCCTAACTCATGCCAAGGTCTCGGAAAAGACCTTCGATGTCAAAACGCTCTGTCATCAATTCGCGTATCCGCTCGATCTTCCTTGGTTGGCGAAAACGCGTGCGACCGAAGAAGGCGCCGATCTCCTCGACAGTAGTCAGTGTATCGTTCTTGACCAGCACCATAGGTACACCAAGTTCCTCGGCCCGGCTGAGAATGAGCGGGCTTGGGCGGAGGTTGCCAGTCAGGATGACGCAGCGAGTGGATGTCTCCAGGGCTGCAAGCTGCACATCTGGCCGGTCACCACCGGTGATCACCGCCTTGTTTGGCAGACGGCGGAAGTAGCTGAGAGCACTGTCAATGCCCATTGCTCCGACCATGAGGTTCTCCACTAACTGGCCAGCAGCTTCCTCCGCACACAGGATCTCGCCATCCAGCCTCTCAGCGATCTCACGCACGCTCACGGCCTGAAGGAGACGCTCCTGCGGCAGGACACCGTAGACCCGTACACCACGCCTTTCAAGATGCGGGCGCAACGTCTCCTCAGCGAAACGCATGTAATGCCGTGGAACACGGTTGAGAACGACGCCCAGCATGCGCTCACCGAGCACCTTCTGGGCGAAGAGCACCTCGTCCACCATGAAGTGTTGGCCGTAGGGCACAACCATCAGGGCCTTTGCACCCAGTAGGCTGGTGACCACTTCGGCCGGGAGCCCGATCGTGTAGCCCTCGCTCAGGGTACCGCTACCCTCGACGACTACCAGGTCCTTGCCAGCAGCGACTCGCCCATAGGCATCGAGCAGGACTTGCTGGTAGTCGGTGCGCATTTGGCCACCCAGCATCTGCTCCAATTCAACATAGCTCAGCGCGATGGGCGCTACCGTGCCCAGGTCCTCTTTCATCCCGAGAATCCCGACCGCCATGGCCGCATCTTCGTCGGCCTCAGCCGTGGAGCGCTCACCAGCGGCGACGCTGATCGGCTTCATATAGCCGACCGTCCGCCCTCTGTCCTTGGCGGCCAGTCCAATGCCAATTGAGACTGCACTCTTGCCGCAGAAAGCCTCGGTTGAGCCAACGTACAACGTGGTCATGCGCGCCTCCTCAGCAGTGGGGGTCGCCCTCCTGTGCTCAACTAGCCAATACCAGCCTCATGTCCAGGCCGATCGCACCCTTGCCTGCTTCATACACCATTAACGGGTTGATGTCCAGCTCGAGGATCTCCGGGAACTCGGTGACCAGATACGACAAGCGCTGGATCGAGTCCACGATCGCCTCTATGTCGGCGGGCGGTTCACCACGCACTCCCCTGAGCAGCCGGATCGCCCGGATCTCATTCACCATCTCGCGGGCATCGAGCTCGTCCAAAGGAGCAACACGGAAGCTGACGTCGCGCAGCGCCTCGACATAGATGCCGCCCAGCCCGAACATCATCAATGGACCGAACTGCGGGTCGCGGTTCACGCCTAGAATGATCTCACGCCCGCCTCGTATCATCTCTTGCACCTGACAACCCCAGATCTCCGCTTCCGGTTTGCGCGACCTGGCGTTGGCGATGATCGTCGCAAACGCCGCCCGCACCTCAGCGGCATCCTTCAGTCCTACTTTGACGCCCCCGATATCCGACTTGTGCAGGATGTCCGGCGAGGCGATCTTCAGCACCACCGGGTAGCCTATCTGCTCCGCAACCTGAACTGCCTCGTCAGCATCTTCGGCCAGGCCGGAACCCGGAACGCGTATGCCCAGCGCCTGCATTACGGCCCGCGCCTCGGCGTCTCCAATCTGCAGACGGCCATCTTTCCGCGCCGCATCGAAGACCTGCTCTATCGCCTTGCGGTCAATATCGTACGACCTCGGCTGGAATTTCGGCCGCTGCAACCACCGGCGGTAGTCCAACATGGCACGCAGCGAGCGCACAGCCCGCTCCGGCTCTGGATAGGCCGGGATGTGGTTGGCCGTCAGAATCTTCACCCCTTCAGCCGTGAGCGCACCACCTATCCAGCAGGCAAAGACGGGGATGGGGCTGTTTGTCATCAGCCTGGCCGTGATTTCGGCTGTCTCCTTCGGCTGTGTCACGATCTGAGGAGTGAGGATAACCAGAATCGCGTTGACGTTGGGGTCACGGCTGACGATGTCCAGGGCGAGCCCATAACGGTCTGCCTGGGCATCGCCAAGCACGTCAACCGGGTTGAGCACGCTCGCCGCCGGCGGAAGTTTCTCTTTCAGGGCTGCCATAGTCTGCGGCGATAGCTGGGCCAGCTTGAGGCCAGCATGCTCGACAGCGTCGGCCGCCATGACGCCAGCACCGCCAGCGTTGGTAACAATGCACACCCCGTCTTCGCGGATCACCGGCTGATTGGTGAACGCTTCAGAAAAGTCGAACAGGTCCTCAACTGTGGTCGCCCTGATCACACCCGTCTGCCGGAAAGCCGCCGTATATGCCGCGTCAGAGCCCGCCAGGGCACCCGTGTGCGAGGAAGCCGCCTTGGTGCCTGCAGAAGTGCTGCCCGACTTGATTGCAACCACGGGCTTGTGTCGCGTGGCAGCTCGGGCGACGTCCATGAACCGCGCCCCGGTCTTGATGTCCTCCACGTAGATCATGATGACCTTTGTCTCGGCATCGTCACCCCATTCTTGAAGGAAATCGGTCTCGTTCAGGTCAGCCTTATTGCCCAGGCTGACAAAGCGGCTCATTCCCAGGCCGCGTGCATCGGCAATGTCGAGTATGGATGAAGCGATAGCGCCAGACTGAGACATAAACGCGATTGTGCCCTTACGCGGCATTAGGGGAGCGAACGAGGCGTTCAGCTTGGCGATGGTGTCAATGTAGCCAAGGCAGTTCGGCCCGATGATGCGCATGTTGTACTGGCGGGCGATGTCCACGATCTCATGCTCCGCCCGCAAGCCCTCAGCACCGACCTCACGGAACCCGGCCGAAATCACGATGACGCCCTTGACGCCCTTTTCGCCGCATTCTTTCATCACCGGCGCCACCAGCTTGCCGGGGATCAGGATCACGGCTAAGTCAACCGTTCCAGGGCAATCCTTGACAGACGGGTAGGCCTTAAGGCCAAGCACCTCATCCGCCTTTGGGTTGACTGGATAGATGGGGCCAAGGAAGCCGGCGTCAATCAGGCTCTTGAGCACAGCGTGCCCAAGCTTGCCCTCCTCTCGTGACGCACCGACTACGGCTACGGAACGAGGGTTCGAAAATGCTTCAAGCATGTTGAGACTCCGAGCTTGTATCTTGTTCGGCATAGCAAGCGGCGGAGAAGCACGCTCCGCCGCATCAAGCTAGCCAGGCTTAAGCGCAGGCATGATACACTTCGCACCACGGTGACGCAACATCGCTTTGTGACGCCAGGCACAATTGCGGCCGGCGCCGTGGTTCACTTGCCATCTCGCCATGTCGCCTGGCACGCCGACAACTCGAAGGGCTATCCCTTACCCGAACGACTGCCGACAGCGGTTCCGGCCATCCACGGGCGAACGCGCCGACGCCGAAAGCGTGCACCGTTCCCAGGCGAGCGACCGCCTCTAGCGAGAATCACGCCGTCCTTTGCCAGCGCGCTGTCACTGGTTGCCGCACCTGCCGGCCTCCTCTAGAATCGCACCGATGGCCACACCAATGCGCGAGCAATACCTGCGCCTGAAGCAGCAATATCCAGACGCCATCCTGCTCTTTCGGCTGGGCGACTTCTATGAGACGTTCGACGAGGACGCCAAGACCGTGGCTCAGGTCTGTGGCATCACGCTCACTTCGCGTCCAGTCGGCAAGGATGTGCGTGCCCCCCTGGCAGGCGTCCCCTATCAGTCCCTCGACACTTACCTGGCCCGTCTGCTTCGCGCTGGCCATCGTGTCGCCATTGCGGAGCAAACCGCATCCGACGACAAGGACCTCATGCGCCGTGATGTCGTGCGCGTGGTCACGCCCGGCACTATCACCGAGGAACAGCTCCTCTTGGCGGGAAGCAACAACTACCTTGCCACCCTGGTTACGTCGCCGAAGGTTTGGGCGGTGGCTTACGCCGACATCAGCACAGGGGAGTTCGTGGCCGAGGAGCGCGCCGCTGAGGACGTGAGCGGTGTTCGCGACGTGCTTGCCCGCTTGAGCCCGGCCGAATGCGTGACCATGCAAGGCGACGACGCTGCCTGCAGTCTGGTGGCCGAATCAGGCATCCCTTCCGCCAGCATTGAGGCATGGCGTGCTGAGCCGCTGCGCGCTCGCGAGCTTCTCCTGCGCCACTTCGCCGTCTCCACTCTTGAGCCTTTCGGCCTGGACGGCCGGCCTGAGCTCACGCAGGCAGCCGCCCTGTGCCTGCTGTACCTCCAGGAGACGCAACCGAGCGCGCTCGCGGCACTGCAAACGCTGCGAGTCGAGAACGACCGGAGGTACATGCACCTGGATCGAGCCGCCCTGCGCAACCTGGGAGTGCTTCCCGGTGGCTCAGCGACCGATGGCAACGGCTCGTTGTTGGCCGTGCTCGACCAGACGCGCACAGCCATGGGTGCCCGCCTCCTCCGCCAGCGGCTGTTGCGGCCGCTGCTGGCCGTGGAAGCACTGGCAGAACGCCTCGACGGGGTCGAAGCCTTCTTTTGCAGCGACCTCCTGCGCTCACGCCTGCGCGATGCCTTGCGTGAGATGCCGGACCTGGAGCGGCTGGGCACCCGCCTGGAACAAGGAGACGCCACACCCAGGCACCTGCTGGGAATCGCCGCAGCAAGCCGGTGTCTTGGCAGTGTTCGCTCTCTGTTGGGCGATTGCCACGAACTGGGCGGCGAAGCGCTTGAGGCGGCTCGCGCCCTGGACCCGTGCGACGACGCCGCTGAGCTCATCCGCGCTGCCATCGCTGACGACGCCCCGAACAACCCGGGCCAGCCTGGCGTGATTCGCCAAGGCTACTGCCAGGAACTCGACGCGTTGCTGGATTCTGCCAGCCACGCCCAGGAGGTATTGGCGAGGCTAGAGGCTAGCGAGCGCGAGCGCACCGGCATCCGGAACCTGCGGCTCGGGCACAACAATGTGTTCGGCTACTACATCGAGGTCCCTAAGTCCCAGGTTCAGCGTGTGCCGCCAGACTATGTGCGGAAACAGACCATCGCTGCGGCGGAACGGTACTTCAATCCGGAGATCAAAGCCATCGAGGCTGAGATCCTGAGCGCCCAGGAGCGTCGTCTGGCGCTTGAGCACGACCTCTGGGCAGATATCCTCGATCGGGTGTCCAAGGCTGCGCCGCGACTGATAGCCACCGCAAGAGCCCTGGCCATCCTCGATGTGGATGCGGCCTTGGCGGAAGTGGCAAGAGTGCGCAGCTACACCCGGCCCCAACTCGACGAGGGTACAGACATTGACATTGTCGCCGGTCGCCATCCGGTGGTGGAGGTATCGCTCGAGCGCTCTGGCATGGGCTTTGTGCCGAACGACGTGCACCTGAGCAACAACGAGGAAGCCATATTGGTGATCACTGGTCCCAACATGGCCGGAAAGTCCACCTACCTCCGACAAGTGGCCTTGATTGTCCTGCTCGCTCACGTGGGCGCCTACGTGCCCGCCCAGTCGGCGCACATCGGCCTTGTGGACCGCATCTTCACTCGCATCGGCGCCCAGGATGATCTCGCTGCTGGCCAAAGTACATTCATGGTCGAAATGGTGGAGGTTGCGAGCATCCTCCGCCAGGCGACGCCGCGTAGCCTGGTGATACTGGACGAAGTGGGCCGGGGCACAAGCACCTATGACGGCATGGCGATCGCCCGTGCTGTGATCGAGCAAATCCACAACTCTCAGCGTCTCGGCTGCAAGACCCTATTCGCCACCCATTACCACGAACTGGTGGACCTGGAGCAGTACCTGCCGCGCGTCCGCAACTACAGCGTGGCCGTTGCCGAGGAGGGTGGCAATGTCGTCTTTCTCCACCGCATCGTGCGTGGTGGGGCCGACCGTTCCTATGGCGTGCACGTAGCCAAGCTGGCCGGCGTCCCGCGCGAGGTGCTGGAGCGGGCCGAGCAGGTGCTGGCTCAGCTCGAGTCCCAACGCCAGGTCCCAACTCAGCCCCCGGAACGACCATTAGCGGCCAGGCAACTGGATCTGTTCTCGCCGGCCGGTGACGAACTGGTGAGTGAACTCAGTCGCCTGCAGACCGACGAGCTCACGCCGCTGGAAGCGCTGAACCTGCTCTCTGTCCTGTCCCAGCGCGCCCGCGATATGAAAACGTCACAGCATCCCGGGCGCCGCACCCGGCCATGAACATCGAGCGAATCCGTATTGCTGCAGGCCGTAAATCATCCCTTAGCAAGACAGGTGCGTTCCGCGGCGATGGGGCTCTGGAGCCAGGCCAATTGATGGCATCGCAGGCGCCGCCTGGGTCACTCGGTAGATGCGCGACTCACGGAGCCAGCCGGTACTCTAGTGAAGGGTATAGTCTCTGCTGCAGGGCGGAGACCGGATCGGGTTTGGTGATCGCGCCCAAGAGCACCTCCATGAGTGAGGCCTGGCTTCGCATCTCTTTCGTCTGCGGTACTCCCTTCAGTCCGGCGAGGCCGCCAGCCACCATCACGGCGTCGTCCATGCTGCCGAGTTGGTCCACCAGCCCAAGCTGCAAGGCTTGTCTGCCGCTGTATACCCGGCCATCCGCAAGCCTCAGGACCTGTTCCCTGGGCAGGTTACGGCCGGCAGCGACCACATCCACGAAATTCTGGTAGGCTTCGTCAATGAGCCCCTGGAGAATTTCCCGCTCCTCGGGCGTCAAGGGCCTCGCCGGACTTCCCATGTCCTTCGCCGGGCCGCTCTTCACCGTCTCGACCGTCACGCCCAGCTTGTCGAGCAAGCCTTTCGCCATCACGATCTCGCTGATGACGCCGATGCTGCCGGTCATGGTATCCGGATGGGCAACGATACGCTTAGCTCCACACGAGATGTAGTACCCGCCCGAAGCGGCAACCTCAGCGAAGTAAGCTACTACCGGCTTCTTGCAGCCTTTGACCGCCCTGTAGATCTCGTCCGATGCGACAACGCTGCCTCCCGGGCTGTTCACATACAGCAAGATCGCCGCGACACTCGGGTCTGCCTCGGCTCTGTGCAGGTCGGCAATCACCCTCCTGTCGGTCGCTGAAGTGCTCAATAGCCAGGTGTTGCCACTCGCAAGGCTGATCGGCCCCTCCACCCGCACGATAGCGACCTTGCGCCCCAGCCCGGCTCCCAGGCCTGGCAGCGCCGCGCCAACGGCGGTGGCTGCGCAGCCCAATAACACGATACCGATCAGAACAGCGACAAGGGCAACCAGCCCCACCTTGGCGTTGCGGCTCATGCTCTTTTCCCTCCGCTACACTACCAGCATCACCCCGACTACCGCCGCTACCACGCCTGCCAGCAGCTTGGCGTTCACCGACTCGCCGGCCAGGAGCGACATGGGCACTCCCACCAATGGCGCAATGGAAGCCAGCACCGCCGCTTTCGAAGCCCCTGCCAACTGGACTCCGAGCACATAGAGAGTGGCCCCACCGAAGGAGCCGATGAGGCTGGCCAGCAATATGGGCAGAACCTGGGCGCGAGAGAAGCGACGTACGCAAGCAAGCTCGCCTCTGGCGCGAGCCCACAACCCGGCGAAGAGGGAGACGCCGGCCAAGCGAACTGAGTTAACCACAAGAGCGTCCAGCCCCTCCGAGCCGACCCGCAGGCAGATCGTGCCGACTGCCCACATACAGGCTGCGGCGATTGCCATCATAGTGCCACGCAATAGGCGCCTGGTCGGTGCCGGGTCGCCCCGACGTACTTCCGAACGGGCCACCAAGATCACGCCACCGATGCAGAGAACGAAACCGGCCCAGGTCTTCCACGTGAACAACTCGCCAAGGAACGCCCCAGCCAAGAGCGCCGTTAGCAGCGGATAGACTGAGGAGATGGTGAGCGCCCGCGACAGGCCGATGAGGCGCATGCTCGAGTAGTAAGCCGTGTCACCCAGAACCATGCCGATGCACAAGTTCAGGACGATGAACAGCCAACCCCTGGACGAAACACCCGCGAAGAGCGCGTAGCGGCCCGTCAAGATGACAGCAACGGCGTACATGCCCGTCCCAGCCGCCGAACGCAAAGCGTTCAGCGTGAGGCTCGGCACCTCATCTGCCACTTTCCTCAGGATCGCGCTAGAGATGGCCCAGGTGAAAGCCGAGCCTATGGCGGCCAGTTCGCCGATCACAAGCTGCCAACACCAGCAACATCCCGCGCTGCCGGCAAGCCACCGCAGGCCGTAGCCGTGAGCACCGCATTCACGATGGCAAGAGTGAATGCCTCGGCTCCGAACTCACCGACCAAACTCAAGTCCGCGCCTACCTCGCCAGTAGCGAGGACGAAGATCGTGTCGCCGTCGTGCAGAGTGTGCGCCGGGCGGATAGCGCGGGCAATGCCATCATGGGCTACCTGGGCCACTCTCTGGGCACCGGGGCGGCTCAGCGTGGCATTAGTCGCCACCACGCCAATCACAGTATTGCCGAACGGTGGAGCTGGCTGAATGTGTTGCGACATAAAGTCGGCAAACCCCCCTGTTGGCAAGCGCGCTCCCGCAATCACCTTGCTGTCCGGCGACCTGACGACATTGCCGAGGGCGTTGACAACAGCCAGGGCAGCCACGATAAGGCCACCTGGCCCACGCAGCGAGGCTGTGCCCAGGCCGGACTTTGCGGCCTGCAGTGGGCCAAGGAACTTTCCCACGCTCGCACCGGTTCCCGCGCCGACGCACCCGGTTTCGAACTCCCTCGCTGCGGCAGCGGCCGCAGCGTAGCCGGCCGCGGCGTCCGGCCATGCCGGC
>DAOTVV010000047.1:0-2426 GCA_034436255.1 Anaerolineae bacterium | reverse complement strand
CTCGGCGGACCAAAGCTCGCCCTGCACGAACACCATGCCGGTGGCGACACCTTCTGCCGGTGCCAACGCCTGACGAACCACACCGCGAGCACCAAGTAGCCCTTCCCTGCCCGTCACGGCCGGCCGGCGCTGGGCAGCGACGGCTTTGCTAACCACGAAGGCAAAGAACCCGGCAGTGAAGAGCGCAACTGTCAGCACAAGCGCCAGCGAGACGTGGTAGAAAGGCGAGTTGAACAGGACCAGGGACCCCAGGACGAAGCAGGTGAGGCCAAGAAAGGTCAGCACGCCATGCGTCGGCGCCTTTACGTCCGCCACAAAGAGGATGAAGGCGAGCACAATCAGCCCAAAGCCAGCCCAGTTCACGGATAGCACCCCCAGAGCAAAGAGGCCCAAGAGCAGGCAGATGCCGCCGATGACGCCGGGCACATAACTGCCCGGGCTGGATAGCTCGAAGAGCAAGCCGTTCAGGCCCAGGGTCATCAGGATGAAGGCGATGTTGGGGTCCAGGATGGTATGCAGCAGACTCTCGCCGGCGCTCATCGCCAGCGGCTGCACTTCCAGGCCAGCCGTGTGCAGGGTCACCACCTGGCCGGCGACCGTGACGCTGCGGCCGTCCACCTGGCGCAGGAGAGACGGCACATCCGCCGCTACCACATCCACGACCCCGAGCCTGAGGGCCTCATCGGCTGAAAGCGCTGCCGCCTCGCGCACAGCCTTCTCCACCCAGGCCTGCGCCTCCGGTGAGCGATGCACAGTGAGGCTTTTCAGGTCGGCGATGACGATATTCTCGGCCTTGGCCTTCTCTGTCTCCCCCAGGTCCTGCCCCTGGCTGCTGACCGGGCTGGCAGCGCCGATGCTTGTCCCAGGGGCCATGGCGGCAAGGTTCCCGGCCAGGGTGATGATCGTGCCGGCCGAGGCTGCCGTGGCTCCCGATGGCGCCACGTAGACAATGATCGGCACAGGCGAAGCCTGCATGTCCTGAACGATGTGGCGGGTGATGTCCAGGCTGCCGCCAGGAGTGTCAAGCTGGATGACCAGGCAAGGGTCCTCCTGATCGCGCGCGGTGCGGATGCCTCGCTCGATATAGGCCTGGACCACCGGCGTCACCGGACCCTTCACCTGCAAGAGCAGCACGCGCCCGCCGCCCTGCGCCGCGGCCGGAACGGACGCGAGGGAAAGCAGGCCGGTCAGATAGACCAGCCACCATAAGGCCCGTCGCCAAGTCCTCAGCCGCACCTGCACCTCCCGCTGGCCTAATAATAGCGCCCTTCGGGCCGGTGCGGTAGCGCCAGGCTACGGCTCGATCACGGCGTCCAGGGCGGCCTCAAGGTCGGCCAGCCGATAGGGCTTGCTTATCATGGCGCCGAACCCATGGCGGGCGTACTGGCTCATCACCGGGTCGTCGCTGTAGCCACTGACAACGACCGCGCGGACGGGCGGGTCTATCTCCTTCAGCCGTTCCAATGTCTCCCGACCGCCCATGCCGCCAGCGACGACCAGGTCGAGGAGGACGGCGGTGAACGGCGCACCGGCCGCCATCGCTGCCTGATATTGCGCCACTGCTTCCTCGCCGGTGCGCGCCGTCTCGACCTGGTAGCCCAGCCTCTCCAGCATCCTGGCCGATACCTGGAGCACGGCCTCGTCGTCCTCAAGGAGGAGAATGCGGCCCGACCGGCTCCGCCCCTGGCCACTGACTGGCCGCGAAGAGTTCCTGGCTTCTGCTGTGAGCGAGGCCTGTTCCTGTGCCGATGGCCAAGCAGCGTCCCCGGTGGCCTCGACTCTTTCTGCGCCGCCCTGATCTCTGGAGAGGGCAAGCAAGCGCCTGGTCAATTCCTTGGCGCGCAGGCAGGCGTCCTCCACCCTGGCCAGGGCCGCTGCTTGTTCTGCAGCAGCCGGCGCGTCGGCAAGAGCCAGGCTCGCATTGCCGAGGATGGTGGTGAGCAAGTCGTTGAGGTCATGGGCGATGCTGCTCACCTGCATGCCCAGTACGCCCGGGCCAGGCGCGGTTCGGCTGTGCGCCGTTGCCGGCGGGCACGAGGCCGGCGCTGCTTCCGGCTCGTCGGCCGGCAAGGGCCCCGATTCGGGCCCACCAGGTTCGGCCCTGCCCTGGTACCGGGTTGCCGGGGACATGTTGCTCATGATCTACCTCCCTGATTCACCATCACTGCCAGCCCTCCAACAGCCTGCGGCGCCTCGGCAGCGAAAAGCGAAACGCCCCCACGAGCGGAGGGCGTTTCGTCTGCCATAACAGGCGCATGTGAGGAGGTACTGGCTACCCACCAGCGATTCCATTGTACGCCTGCCATCCGTGCCTGGCCATAGTGAAATGCTAACACTTCTAACATTGCTTCAAACTCTGGCGTGCCTGAGCCGTTCCAGCGACGAAGGGTGTCCGCCGGCGCGCACTACTGCCTTGACCCTGGCTC
>DAOTVV010000046.1:0-5426 GCA_034436255.1 Anaerolineae bacterium | reverse complement strand
TGGGTCACTTTCGCTCCGCTTGCGTCAGTGCATTCTCCACACACTTTAGGAAAGCTTTTGAAGTGAGGGTCGCGCCGCTGATCGTGTCCACCTGCAGCGACTGCGCCTTGATGACCCGATCGTAAAGCATCTCAACCCCCGGGTATTTGCCATCCACGAGGCGAATGCTGGCTACTTTGCCATCCTTCACCGTGACGTCGCAGGCGTTGGCCCGCCACCTGTACATGCCCCCCTCGTACACGCCGTGGTAAGTTCCATCGCTCAGCCTGGCGAAGTCCACAGCATCCAGCGGCAGGCTTGCCGCCTCGTGGTGCTCTCTGGAAATGAACGACCAGAATATGGCCATGCCGACCGCCAGCACCACTACGAGGGCCAGAAGCGCCACCAGGCATCCTTTCGCTATGCCTTTGCCTTTCCGCTGCGGGTTGTCCTTCGTGACCATGGGTGACTCCCTTCTGCTGAGATTAGCTTTCATGGTTGCTGCGCCTGGATCAGAGCGTTCTCCACCGCCTTCAGAAAGGCCTTAGAAGTCAGGGTCGCACCGCTGATAGTATCCACCTGCAGAGACTGCGCCTTGATGACGCGATCGTAGAGCACCTCTACGCCCGGGTATTTGCTGCCAACGAGTTGGATGGCGGTCACACGGCCATCGGCCACCGTGACATCGCATGTGTTGGCCCGCCACCTGTACATGCCTCCCTCGTACACCCCGTGATACCTGCCGTCGTTCAACCGGCCGAAGTCCACGCCATTGAGAGGTACGCTTCTGGCTTCCTGGTGCTCCTTGGCCAGAAAGGACCAGCCGACACCGGCGGCCCCACCCAGCACAGCGACGACTGCGAGCGCGATCAACCAACCGTTCACAAGAACCCCTCCTTTTTTCACTCAATCCAGGATCGCTAGTTCGATGCCCTCGTCCGCCTGAAAGCGGTGCCTCAAGCCTTGGGTGATGTGGACCTGCAGCTTGCTATCCACGAGGATGGCCTCAGCCCGCGTATACCGTTTCAGGAACGCGAGCCCTCTATCCATCCCGGCCACAAACAGCGCCGTGGATAGCGCATCTGCCACCAATGACTCGCTTGCGACTACGGAGACGCTTATCAACCCGGAGGCCGCTGGATATCCGGTCCCGGGGTCCAGGATGTGATGGTGCCTTCGCCCTTGCCGGTCCGTGAAGTAGCGCTGGTAGTCCCCGGATGTGACCACGCTTGCGTTCACTACAGACAGCCGGCCGATCAGCCCCTGTTCCTGGCGGGGATGCTGGATGCCGATCTGCCAGGGGCTGCCATCCGGCTTCGTCCCGAGGGTCACGACATTCCCACCAAGATTGGCATAGGCTGAGGAGATGCCGTACCGCCTGTACACCTCAAGGACCCTGTCTCCGGCGAACCCCTTGCCGATCCCGCCAAGGTCGAGCGACTGTCCAGCCCTTCTCAGCCCAGCCTCCCTGCTCCGCGAGTCCAGGAGCAGGTCGCGGTAGTTCACCAAGGGACGTACCTTGCTGATACTCAACTCGTCAGGTTGCTCGCCAAAGCCCTTGGCCGCGGTCCACAGGCTGACCAGAGGCCCGATTGTCACGTCAAGACACCCCGGGAACTGACGGGCGAACTGCACAGCTCTTTCCAGGAGCGCGTAGGTGTCAGCGCTCACTCGCTCGCTCCTTATCCCTGCGCAGGCGCTGATCCGGCTGATCTCGCTATCGGGCAGGAAGCGGCTGAGCAGCCTTTCGAGATGCACAATCTCCTTGACGGCGGCCTCAACCGCCTCTTCGGCATGCCGGCCGAAGGCCTTGTGAGTCATGACCGTGCCCATTCCAGCATGGGTTCTCTGAGCAGCCGACTTGTTCGCTATCACCTTCCACTCCGTCCTTGCCTGATTTGAGCCTGCGAGCCTGCACCAGTTGCGGCTATGTCCGATCGGCGTCGTGGGCGGAAGGGCCGCCCCAGGTAACCGAGACCAGCGTCAGGTTGAGATCGCGGATACGCTCGAGCAGCCCATGAAGTGCCGCCTGGTCTGGCAGCACACCGGAAAGGAGAGAGTCGCCTCCTTCCAGGAATGTCAACCTCAGGCCAGCGAACCAATCCGACCAATACTGGTCCAGGCAGCCTTTCACCCTGATCTCGAAGTACTCCGGCAACGTTGCCCTCCTTAGTGAGCATGCCGCGCACAAGCGCCGTTATTGAGTCAAAGGGCAACCCTACCGCCTGCCTCAGCGGGCCAAGCGGAACGGGACAGGAGTATTGTGATTCCAGCCGGCCTCTCCCCGCGTCGTGTCATTGCCACCGGATGCGGCGACTTTGTCCACGGGCCGGTACCTCTCTAGGCGCCAGGGCTTAGCGTGTTACCCCAATCTAGCGCACAGGGAGGTGGCGCACATCGGCCAAACGGGTGATTTGGGGTTTATCGGTGCGGTTTATCTTCTGCCCCAGAAGGCTATGCAGATGCCGGCCGCCTGCCTTGGCTGCCAAGGCTCATACCGGGACCGGGTCACTCAGGGGGTTCAGGGAAGAAGGCCGAGTTGCCTGGCGCGGGCCACTGCCTCGGTCCGATTGGCGACATCCAGCTTGCGGTAGATGCTGGCCGTGTGGGCCTTGATGGTACCTGGCGCCAGGATAAGGTGTCGGGCGATCTCCCGGTTGGTGCTGCCCGTCGCGAGAAGGTGGAGCACTTCCAGTTCGCGCTCGCTCAGTGGCTCCACCAGCCTGCCGGCACTGGCAGCCTTTGCCTGCGCCGCCGTCATCGTGTGCTGCTCGGCATCAAACTGGTAGAGCAACCGGATGGCATAATCTCGCAGTGGGCTGCTACTGGCATGGGCCAGCCACTGCGCGATCAGCATCTGCATCGGACGCCCCTCATCCAGGAAGATGCGCACGTAACCGCCCGGCTCGGCAATGGCGAGGGCGCGTTCGAGGTTGGCCTCCGCCTCTCGTGTGCGACCCTGGCGGGCGAAGAGAAGGCTGCGCAGGATTCGTAGCTCAAGCGCCACGCCTAACCGCCCGCTTGCCTCGGCGGCCGCCAGCGATCGCGAGAGCTGGCCCTCTGTGTCGCCAGGCTTGCCTCTGGCGAGCAGCACCCGCGAAGCAGCGAGAGCCACGGTCTCTCCAGTGAGCCCGCGATCCCGTCCGGCCAAACGTGTCGCCTCCTCGATGCATGGTGCCGCCCTATCCGGAGATCCCTGCCGGAGAAAGACTCTGGCTTTGAGTGCGAGCAACTCTGCCCTGGCGAGGTGAGATGGCGGCTCGGTTTGCGCTGCCTCCGCCTCAGCGACGGCGGCGAGGGCCCCATTCGCATCCTGCCGTGCCAGCTTCAAGCGCACGAGCACGTTGGCAGCGTTCTTCGCCGCATCCAGACGCCCACTCAACCTCCCGATCTCGATGCCCTGGGCAAGGTGCGCCTCGGCCGCCTCCAGGTCGTTGCGCTCAGTCAGTACCTCGCTCAGCGCCACGTGCAGGATGCCAGCCGCGGGCACGCGGGCCATCCCACGCGCCTGTACATGCGCCAGCGCTTCGCGGCAGGCTGCGTCCGCCGCAGGAAGACGCCCCAGCAAACACAGAATGCCGCTGAGCCGGATGATGATACCCAATCCAGCCGCATTCCCGGCAAGGCGGCTGCAGCGGATGGCCTCGGCATAGGCATTTGCGGCCTTCTCGAGATCGCCCGACCCATCGCAGGCTGAAGCCAGCGCGAGCAAAGCCAACGAGCGCAGTTGCGCGTCGGCTTCGGGCGGCAGGTTAGCGGGCATCAGGCCTAGGGCGCGCTCGGCGAGCGCCGTGGCAGCCGCAAACTCATCCCTGTAGCGGCAGACGAACGAGCGCAGCGCTGCTATCTGCATCGGCAATAGAGCGTGCTCTGGGCCAGAGCCATCCAACTCAGGCAACACATCCGGGTGCCCCAGAGCCCGTTCTGCATCCGTGAGATGCGCCTCGATCGCACCAATCTGGCCAGTGAGCCAAAGCAGCCAGCAATAGGCGACGGCAAGCGCTGGGTTCGCCCGGACTTCCTCTGGCGGCAGCGCCCTGAGCCAGCACCAGACGGTGTCGATCTCGCCCAGGCTCGTTTTTTGCTGCCAGTGCCGCGCGACAAGGCGCGCCGCCCGCCGGTAATCCTCGGCAGCGAGGGCATAGCTCACCGCCTCGTCAGTCTGTCCTTCCTGTTCGCACCACGCGGCGGCACGCGATAGCAGCTGCGCAACCTGATTCCGGCCTGACTGGCGGAGCTTCGCCTGCAGCAGGTCAGCAAAGAGGTGATGGTAGCGATACCAGCGCCGCTCGTCGTCCAGGGGCACGATGAACAGGTTGCGTTTCTCCAGTTCCACCAGCATTTCCTGCCCGCCAGACGCACCGATCACCGCATCGCAAAGGGGCCCGCTGAGCCGGGCAAGGACTGAGGTCTGGAGGAGAAAGGCTTGCACCCCTTCCGGTTCGCGGGCCAGCACTTCCTCCAGCATGAAGCTCATGATGTAGCGGTTGGTGCCCGCGAAGGCGCAAACGAAGGCATCCAGGTCCTCGCGCCCGCGCATGGCCAGGGCGGCCATCTGCAGCCCGGCGATCCAACCTTCAGTGCGGGTCTCGAGAGTGGCCACTGCCCCCGGGCTCAGGCATAAGTTCATCGCATCACCGAGAAACTGGGACGCTTCCCGCTCGGTGAAGCTGAGATCAGCGGCGCGAAGCTCGGCCGCCTGCCCGCGCGCACGGAGGCGGGCTACAGGAAGCGGCGGGTCGGAGCGGCTGGCGATTACCAGGTGCAGGGCCTTCGGACAGTGCTCGAGCAGGAAGGCCACTTCGCCATGGACGGCCCGGTCAGTGATGAACTGGTAGTCGTCGAGCACCAGGGTGATGTCCCTGCCGACGGTATCCAGATCATTGACAAGGCTGGTCAGGACGGCTTCTGGCGACACCTCTCCTGATGCCAGCAGCAGCTGTCCCGCCTCGTTCCCGACGGCGCTGTCGGCCTGCTGCAAGGCAGCGACCAGGTATCTCAGGAAGCGACCTGGCCGGTTGTCGTCCTTATCGAGGGACAGCCAGGCGACCGGCAGACAGCGGCCGGCGAGATACGCCGCCACGAGAGTGGTCTTGCCAAAGCCGGCGGGGGCAATGACCAGGGTTAGCGGTCCGTGCAGCCCCTGAGCGAGCCGCTCCTGCAGCCGCGGCCGCGCGACCAGGTTCGGCGGCGTGAAAGGCAGACGTAGCTTCGTCCGGATCAGTGGGTCGGTGCTCGCCATGAGCTGATTGTAGGCAAAGCGCGGGAATTGTCATGCGCGCATGTACCGACCGCCGGTGCAGAGGGCGCTCACTTGCCTGGATGGCCATCCTCCAGGTGCAGCACCGGCCTCAGGAGAAAGCCGGCCAGGCCCGCGAGTGTGGTCATTATGCCACCGAATACATACCAGGCGTTCACCCCGACGGCGTCGGCTACCGGCCCGGCCA
>DAOTVV010000045.1:0-16203 GCA_034436255.1 Anaerolineae bacterium | reverse complement strand
CGAGGAAGCGGCGCGCAGGCGCGTCTGTGGTATAATCGCGCTTCATCCCATGGCAGAGACGGGGGAGGTCTGGGTGGAGCTCAGTGAACTGCTTACTCGGGGCGTGGCTGAGATCATTGTCCGTGAGGAACTGGAGGCGCGCCTGCGAAGCGGCGAAAGGCTGCGCCTGAAGCAGGGGTTTGACCCGAGCAAGCCGGACCTGCACATCGGTCATGCAGTGGGGCTGCGCAAACTGCGCCAGTTCCAGGACCTCGGCCACACCGTTGTCCTGGTGGTGGGTGACTGGACGGCTCAGATAGGCGACCCTTCCGGCAGAGATGAGAGCAGGACCATGCTCAGCCATGACGACGTGCTCGCCAATGCCGAGACCTACATGCGCCAGTTCTTCAAGGTTGTTGACCGCGAACGGACGGAGGTGCGTTGGCAGAGCGAGTGGTACGGCAAGTTCAGCCTCGCCGACGTGTTCAACCTGACCTCGCGTTTCACGCTGGCGCAGATGATGGCGCATGAGACCTTCCGCAAGCGCTGGGATAATGGCCTGCCCCTGACGATTATGGAGATCATGTACCCGCTGCTTCAGGCGTACGATTCGGTAGCCATCCAGGCGGATGTCGAGTTCGGCGGCACGGATCAGAAGTTCAATAACCTTTGCGGCCGGGAACTGCAGGCTGCTGTGGGCCAGCGGCCGCAAGATGTGCTTCTGGTGCCCCTGCTGCCCGGCACCGATGGCCGCAAGATGAGCAAGAGCTTCGGCAACACCGTTGATCTCGAGGACCCGCCCGACGAGATCTACGGCAAGATCATGTCGCTGAGCGACAGTGTCCTCTTTGACTACTTCTGGCTGGTCACTGACGTGCCTGGTGCGGAACTAGAAGAGATGCGCTGTGCCATCGAGAACGGCGCGAACCCCCGCGATTTCAAGATGCGCCTTGCCCGCGAGATAGTGGCCCAGTTTCATGGCGCAGAGGCGGCACGTGCGGCCGAAGCCAACTTCGTGCGCATCTTCCAGCAGCAGGAAGTCCCCGAGGAATTGCCGGAGGTCCACATCCCTGCAGACTGCCCCGTTCTGGACGCCATCGTCACCGCTGGCATGGCGCGGAGCAAGAGCGAGGCCAGGCGGCTGCTCGAGCAGGGGGGCGTGTACCTGGATGGTGAGCGAGTGGACGACATTGAAGCGAGGGTCCGTCCCGGTGTGCTACGGGTGGGACGGAGGCGCTTCGCCCGGCTGATCACGGCGTAGTGCAGACTGAGCCTGCCGGCGGTGGGCGGGCGTCGCCGTCTTTGTCAGCGGGCGGAACAGGGATGGTGGGACTGCGTAAGAGCAGTGCCCACGGGCAAAGCGAACACGGAGCCTACCCGCGTACGGGCGTGCCCCAACCATAAATGAAGTAGTTTTCCGTGGCGCGGACGGTCATCTGCCAGCCGAGATCCGCCAGACGCGCTGCCAGGTCCTCTGGTTGGTGAAAGACTTTGACCACTGTGAACTCGCGGCCATCGTTAAGGCGGCGCAACATGGTTGTCACGCCCTTATCGGGCAGGACGTGGTCGGCTGCTGTAGACGTGGGATCCGGGAGCGAATCCACGAAGAACACACGACCATCGGGCGCCAGGCAGGCGCGCACCTTCGCCCAGAATGAGGCGAACAGGTCCCATGGCACATGTGACAGCCAGAAGCTGAAGAAGACTACGTCGTACTGCTCATCGGGCTGCCAGGCGAAAATGTCGGCCAGAATGAGGCGAACATGGGCTTCGCCTACGCGCCTGCGGCAGAGGGCGAGCATCTCGGGCGAGGCGTCCACGGCTGTGAGGTCGCTGGCATAGGCGAGCAAACGCTGCGTCCAGATGCCGGTCCCAGGTGCGAGTTCCAGTATACGCCCTGTCGGGCGGAAGGCCTCCAACGCTGCATATACTTCCTGAGCCTGGTCGAACCAGCGGCGGTTCGCCTCGGGTCCGCGGTCGAACCTGCCCTGACGCAGGAACCACTCGTCGTATTCGCTGGCGCGGGCCCGGTAATAGGCGATCTGTTCTTGCAGGAGCGAATCTAGTTCCTGAATCAAGCGGTCATCCCCTGCCTTTCTGGCCGATCTCGCTGCGCAGCCGTTCATACGCCGCCAACATATCCGCCAGAGCTTGCTGCTGTTCCGCGTCCGCGGCTTCTCGCTGGCGCCCGCGATTTGCCTCGACATAGCGGAAGATGTCAGCCTGGACGTTGGCGGGCATATACACCGACTCGAAAGTGAAGTTGCCCACCTGCCCCGCCGTCTCGATTGTCACGTCACCGTACTTGAGCAGGCCGGCCAGGAAACTGGGCACGACGTAGGTGACGTTCTGGATGTTGAGCAGGTTGCCCTCGCGCCGCTCACTGCGAAGCCGGAGTGGCACTTGCTTGATGTCTATAATGCGATCCGGCGTGAGAATGTAAACATCGTTGCGCCAGTTCTCCCACTGCCACCAGAACCAGGCTAACACCAGGCCGGCCGTTCCTCCAGCCAGCGGCAGAGACAGGCGCACGTGCGTGAGCAGTGGCAGGAGAGCGAGCGCGGCCGCCGCCAGGGTCGGCCAGGCCAGCGCCCGCAGGAGCACCAACCAGTGCTTACGCCAGAGGATCGTCTCGCCTTGCTGCTGGCGCAGCCTGGGCAGGGCCGAATTCATCAGCCGGGTGATGTTGACAGCAAGGCCATCCACAGGACCGCTCGGCTGCACCGGGGGCTTCGCGTCCGGATCCTGTCCCCCTCCATCCACGTTGGTCAGCCCGAGTTGGCGGCGCAGTTCGGACTCGATGGTCTGCCGTCGGGTGGCGCGCTGCATGGCACGATAGCGTTCGACCTGGGCGAAAATCACGTCCTTGACATCGTTTGGCCGCGGCACCCAGGTGAAGACGATCTGGCCCGTGGCGCCGGCTGTCTCTGCGGTTATGGTGCCGGTGCCGAACAGGGCCGCGGCCAGGCCGCTGCGGAGAACGGTGACGTCCTGGATCTTGTCCAGAGGGGCCTGTTCCTGGCGCTCGTAGACGAGGATGCGCTTCTCCACGTGAGCCAGGCGCTGGCTGGTGACGACGAGGGCATCGTTGTGCCACTCCAACCATTGCCAGGCGGCATAGACGAGGGCAAGCAAGGGCGGCACGACGAGCAGAACCGGCGCAAGGTCCAGGTACCAGGCGGCAACGGTCAGGCCGGCCAGCAAGAGGAACGGCAGGATCAATCGCTGCCACAAGGCCCAAGAGTGCCGGCGCACCACCAGCACGACCGTTTCTTGCGGCTCCAGCCAGGGGAACGACGGCGCCTCGACGGCTCGGCAGATATCCTCGCGCGGCTGCAGGCTCCTGGCTAGTGACCGGCGCTTGCCCATCAGCGCCATGAACTCAGGGCGAGGAATGGTCAGGAGCCGGACTGGGCTGAGAGCGGTGACGGTGACATCGTGCGGCTGCCCCAGGAGTAGCGACGTCTCGCCGAAGGCATCGCCCGGGCCGAAGCGGGCCACTGCCTGCTCGCGCCCCTGCGAATCCAGCCGCGTCGCCTGCAGGTGGCCGCCCAGGACCAGAACGATGCGGTCCCCGGGGCTGCCCTGCGCCCAAAGGCGCCGTCCGGCAGGGACTTCCTGGACGACGGCGATGGCGGCCAGAGCGGCGAGATCTTCGGGCTGCAGGGCGGCGAACACGGGCAGCCGCTGCAGGCACTGGGCGTATTCCTCGAGGCGGGCGCTTGGCTCTGGCACATGACCTCCAGGGTGCGTATCGGCGCAGGGCCGGACTGGTGGCCGATGCACGGCTCGCGGTTATAGATTCTGTTTCAGCGCTTCCGCTGCCGCTTTGTTCATCCCTGGGACGGCCAGCAGTTCGGCCATCGAGGCGCGGCGGATGCCTTCTACGCTGCCGAACTGCGTGAGCAAGGCCTTGCGCCGGCGCGGCCCGATCCCGGGGACGCCGTCCAGCAGCGAGGTCTGCATCTGCTTAGCGCGCAGGTTGCGATGATAGGTTATCGCAAAGCGGTGTGCCTCATCGCGGATGCGCTGAACGAGGAATAACCCTTGCGAGCCGCGTGCCAAGAGCAATGGTTCCTCTCGCTGTGGCAGATAGAGTTCCTCGTTTTCCTTAGCCAGCCCCACGACATTGATGCCTTCTCGGCCGGCGTCGCGCAGGGCTTGGAGGGCAGCGTTTAGTTGCCCCCGTCCTCCATCAACGATCACCAGGTCGGGCACAGCAGAAAAGGAGTCATCGCGCTCTTTGCCCGTGGTGCCGAACCGCCTCTTGATGACTTCGTACATGCTGGCGTAATCGTTTGCGCCCTGGACGGTGCGGATGCGGAAACGGCGGTACTCGCTGCGCCTGGCGACACCTTTGACGAAGACGACCATGCTGGCCACCGGGTTGGTGCCCTGGGTGTTGGAGATGTCGTAACACTCGATGCGTGCCGGCGCTGCCTGCAGGCCGAGCGCGTCGCGCAGTTCCTCCAGAGCGGCGGTGGACCGGCCTTCGTCGGCATCCCATTCGGCGCGCAGGCGTGCCAGGGTCTCGCTCGCATTCTCGGCCGCCAGGCGTAACAGGTCCTTCTTTTCTCCGGTCTTGGCGACGCGCAGGGCCACTTTGTGGCCGCGCTTCTCGCGCAACCAGGCCTCGATGATCGCCGCCTCGTCTGGCATATGCTGTACGATCACTTCTTCGGGGACGTGCGTCGCCTCGCTGTAGAACTGCTGCAGGAAGGAAGTCAGAACCTGGCTGTCTGCCTCCTCGGATGTGCCCTCCAGCACGAAGTACTCGCGCCCGATGAGATATCCCTCGCGGATGAAGAACACCTCGACGCAGGCGGAGCCGTTGGATCGAGCAAAGGCGATGATGTCGTGGTCACGTAGGGTGGAGGAGACCATGCGCTGGCGTTCCACCACTCGTTCCAGAGCGTCAACCTGGTCGCGCAGGGCGGCGGCCTTCTCGAAGCGCATCTCGGCAGCCGCCTGCGCCATGCGTTGGCGCATCTCGACGATGATGTCGTTGGCCTTGCCCTCGAGGAAGCGGCACAGGCGCTCAACGCTTTCGCGGTACTCTTCCTTGGTGCAGGCGCCAATGCACGGGCCTGGGCAGCGGCCGATGTGGTAGTACAGGCAGGCGCGCTGCCGGCGGCCGTTGATCTCCTCATCGCAGGTGCGGTAGGGGAAGATGCGCCGCAGAAGGTCAAGCGTCTCGCGCATGGCCCAGGAGGAAGTGTAGGGCCCGAAGTAGCGGCCACCGTCGTTGGCCACCCTGCGCACGGTCGAGACGCGCGGGAAGTCCTCCTCCATGTGCACCTTGATGAACGGGTAGCGCTTCTCGTCCTTGAGACGCACGTTGTAGTGCGGTTTGTGCTTCTTGATCAGCGTCGCTTCGAGGATGAGCGCCTCGAGTTCCGAGGAGGTGATGATGAACTCGACATCGGCGACATGGCTGACCAGGCGCTGGGTCTTGGGCGTATGGCCAGCGCCATTCTGGAAGTAAGAACGGACGCGGCTGCGCAGGTTCACCGCCTTGCCAACGTAGATGATGTGGCCGGCGGAGTCCCGCATAATATACACGCCGGGCTTGGCCGGGAACTGAGCCACCCTGGCGGCGATCTCTTCGACGGTCGCCATACGGAGAAAACCTGCCGCACAATATGATCTTGGATGTTATGACAAGAATCAGGTTTGCGCCAGAGGGTCGGACCAGGGTGGGGCGCGCCGGCCTGACACGGAAGCACTACTGCGGTGACACGTTCCGGCAACAGGCATGGCACCTGGCTGAGGGCACGATTCGCAACGTACCGGCCCGGCAGGGTTTGAGTTGAGGCGCAGTGGGGCATACACTGGAGCGAGGCAAGCCATGTGGAGGCAAGCATGAAGCTCGGATTGGTGACCTACAACTTGGCCAAAGACTGGGACGTGCCCACGATCATCGAGAAGTGCGCTGCCAACGGCTTCGAGGGTGTCGAACTGCGCACCACGCACGCGCATGGCGTCGAGCCGACTTTGAGCCAGGCGCAGCGCGCCGAGGTGCGGCGGCGTTTCCAGAACTCGCCTGTGGCTCTGGTCGGCCTGGGCAGCACCTTCGAGTATGACTCTCCTGATCCGGCTGTGCTCAGGGCCAACATCGAGGGGACGAAAGAGTTTGTGCGTTTGGCAGCGGATGTGGGTGCGAGTGGGGTGAAAGTGCGGCCCAACCATGTCCACGATGATCAGGGCATCCCACGCGAGCAAACCTACGCGCAGATCGGCCGCGCCTTCGACGAATGCGCTGCCTACGGCGCCGACTATGGGGTCGAACTACGCATGGAGGTGCACGGGCCGGTCACCCAAGAGGTGCCCAACTTTGTCCAGATCATGGCCCATGTGCGCCATCCCAATGCCAAAGTGTGCTGGAACTGCAACCCGCCGGACGTTGACGCTTCCGGGTCTATAGCGGCCAACTTCGCCATGCTAGCCGACCGCATCGGGCTGGTTCACATGCGCGATCTGTACGAGCGGGATTACCCCTGGCGGGAACTGGTCGTGCTGCTGCGCTCGCGCGGCTATCAGGGCTATTGCTGCGCCGAGATCCCGGAGAGCAGCGAACCCGAGCGCATCATGGGCTACTACCGCGCCCTTTGGGACGCCTACAACGACCTTGCTGCCTGCCGCTAGCGCACCCTGGCCGAAAGCGCGGGGCATGAGCCGCGGAAAAGAGACGGCCCATGCCCCCAGTAGGGCATCAGCGGCGCGGGATCAGCCCTGCCGCCAACAAGCGCTTCAGCGCCCTGGCGAACGCCTGAGCCGTCCACTCGACATCATCGCTTGTGTGCGCTGCGGAGACCCAGGCGTGGTCGCTGAGTAGATCAACCCCCTCGAGAAGCATGGCCCGTTTCAGGTCCGCGCTCACCGCCGCCTTATCTCGCAGCAGAGTAACAAGCGGGAACTCGGGCGGGATGGCGCCATCCTCTCCGACCTTGGGGCAGCGTTCCTGTGGTGCCAGGTGGATGTGGCAGATGGAGCGCTCGCCGTAGATGCAGCCGGCGGCTTCGCTGCGTGCAAGCACCTCACTAAGGGCGAGACGCAGAGATTGGCTGGCGGCTGTGGCCCGCTCGGTGGGCAGGCCGGTGGCCACGCGTTCGAGCATCGCTATTGCCGCCGCTGCCGTCACGGGGTTGGCATTGTAGGTACCGGTGTGGGTGACGCGCGATGCTTGCCCGGCCGCATTCTTGTGGCCATATTCGAGGGTAGCCATGATCTCGGCCCGGCCCGTGACCGCTGCCGCGGGCATGCCGCCGCCCACTATCTTGCCCAAGGTGGTCAGGTCCGGGATCACGCCATAGTACTGCTGGGCGCCGCCCGGTGAGTAGCGGAAGCCGGTGATCACTTCATCGAAGATCAGCAGCGTGCCGGTACGCCTGGTTTCCTCCCGCAATTGCTCCAGGATGCGCGCCCCAACCGGGAGGGTGCTGGCACTGGCGCCACCCGGCTCGAGGATCACGGCAGCCACATCGCGCTGAGCAAGAGTGCGGCGGATAGCCTCGATGTCATTGCAGGGGACCACGGTCGCAGTGCCCAGAATGGCAGGACTGATGCCGGCCGAGGCAGGGGCATCTATGACATCCGCCAGGCCCACATAAACGTTATCGTACCAGCCATGGAAATGGCCCTGGAGCTTCACCAGGCGGTCGCGCCCTGTAAATGCCCGGGCGATGCGCACTGCCATCATGACCGCTTCGGTGCCGCTCATGGTGAACTCGACGCGTTCGCCGCTGGGCACCAACTGCGTGATCAGTTCGGCCCAGCGTATCTCGCGTTCGTGGGAGGAGCCGAGGTGGGTGCCCAGGGGCAACGCCTGCTGAATCGCAGCCAGGATGTCCGGGTGGCTGTGGCCCAGCAGAAGAGCACCATGCCCGCCGGCATAGTCCACGTACTCATGGCCGTCAACATCCCATTTGCGCGAACCTTTAGCTCTCTCTACATAAATGGGGAATGGCAGCATGTGCCGCCCATCGTGGGTGACCAGGCGCGGGATAACGCGTGCCGCTCGTTCAGCCAACTGGCGTGAGCGCGGGAAGCGGGCGTTGCATTCCTCGAAGAAAGCTTGCGATCCTGTCGTCATCTGTACCTCTCAATCGGCCAATTGCTGTAACCAGTGGAGCAGCTCGTGGCGCAGACCTGCCGTCTGCGTATCCAACACTTCGTGGGCGTCCTGATCTACCAGGCCCTCAGCGAGCAAGGGCTCAGTAGCCGTGCGCCAGGCATCCAGCCGGGCCAGCAGCTCCTGGCCCCTGGCTCGCATCTGGGCGCGATCCTCTTCGGGGAGAAGGTTGGCACTCAACTGGTAGAAGCGTGGCCTCACTTCGTCGAGCGCTCTCTGGATATCGCGCTGGAGCCGCTTCAGGTCGCGCGCCGCAAGCAGCAGGCGCTTGTAGCTGGCCCGCCCGCCACCCGTTTCGAGGTGGGCAAATGCTGATGCCTCCAGGCTAGCGCCACCGGCATCGAGAAGAGGGAGCACCTGGGTGGCTTTTGCGTCGCCCAGGAAGAGGCTGCCGAACTCAGCGTCGAAATCGGCGCGTTCGGTGTCTGCATGCCAGTCGAGTTCAGCTGCAGCGATCATGGGGTACCAGCATAGCTCGAGCGGTTCACACGGAGGCAGGGCGCCGTTGTAGCGGGACCAGGCTGTATTGAAAACGCCGAGGATGCCCTTCTCGCGAGCCGCCCTGGCCCAGAAGGCCACGTTGCGATAGCGCTCGTCGTTGTGCGGGATGAACGAGGCGAACCCGGAAGCGCCTTTGACTGCCGAACCGCCGACCGCCTCACGGCCGATCTCTTTGTAATAGTTCAGATAAGGCAGGGAGTCACCCCACAGGGGCCACTCGCCACGATCCCAGTAGCGGCGGGCGAAAGCCTGGCCTGCAGGCGGCAGATCTTCCAGCGGGCGCGCGCGCCAGACGGCGAGGCCCGGTTCCTGCTCGAGCCACTGGCGCGAGATCCACATGGCGTCAGCAAAGGGGAAGACGCGCTCCTTCTCGCTGTAGGTGTGGTAGAACCAATCGCACAGTATCACGTCCTCGGGTATCTCTCGTATCAATTCGGGCCGGTCCTCGCGCCAGACCATGTCATCCCAGATGATTGGCCGTTTGCCCATGCCGCTGACGAAGCGGCAAGCCTCGCGCACATAGTTGACATAAAGAGAGAACCGGCTCTCGCGAGCGGCGTACTCGGCGCACTTCGGGCACTGGCCAAGCGCCCAGGTCTCGTCGGCGCCGAGGTGGAAGTAGCGACTATCGGGGTGAGCCTCGATCACCTCTCCCGCCAACTCCTGGAAGAGGGGCATTGCCCCTGGCTCCAGCGGGCAGAGCATGAACTCGTGGCCGGCTTCGCGCAGGGGGGCATAGCGGTCGTGCTTGAGCACGAACTCCATGTGTCCCAGGCACTGCACGAGCGGTACGACCTCGATGTAGTTGTCGCGAGCAACCGTGAGCATTGTCTGCAACTGGTCGCGCGTGAGCGCCTGGGGTGCGACAACATCCGGGTGGCTGGTATAGGGGAACTTGTCCTCATATTCCACGAGCAGGTAATTGATCTTGAAGGAGGCGAGGGTGCGGATCCAGTCGAGCAAGTAGTCGAAGCGAGGCATGCAGCCCTTGAGGTCCAGGTGAACGCCACGGATGGCCAGGTCTGGCCAGTCGCTCACCTCGGCGCAGGCGAAGCCGTCACCATCGCGCAACTGGCGTAGGGTCTGGGCCGCATAGTAGGCACCAGCCGGCCCGTGGGCGGCGATGGCGATGCTATCCTGGGTGATGCGCAGGAAGTAAGCTTCGTCGCCTTCGGGGGCCGGCAGGGCGGGAGGCGGCGACCCGGGCGCGGCAAACCAGGCAAAGGTGTCTGCACCCAACTCGCTTTCCGCCACCGATGCTGCACCCAGGACTTGGCGCAGTGCGGACGTTGCCGGCGAATCAAGCTGGCCGAGGCGCACATGCAGCCGTTGCCCTTGGTCGGGGCGGCAACGCCCTGGCAGGCGACGAAACGCTTGAGGACGGGGGATCAACAAGGCGGCCTCGCTACCGCGCTCGCTCGTACAAGTAGAGTTCATATTACCTCCCATGGTGGGATCGCCTGGCCGGCGGCCGTGCCCCGTGTTACATGGCTCCTTTGGCCCGCCTGCGATCAGGACGGAACCACATTAGGCATTGTGGAATGGGCATCCGCTCGTTAGAATGGACTCTATACCCGGCACAACTGGAGCGGATCGCCAAAGGGAGCCCATGAACGAACCGGCAGGTCAGGCCGCGCGCGATCGCCTGACGCACTCGCTGATCATAGCCCTTCTGACTGCGGCTGTCATCTTCATCGCTCGCCAGATATGGGAGGTGCTGTCGCAGTTCGTTCCCATCATCCTCCTGTTTGGCATCGCCTGGTTGATCGCCTTCATCCTCAGCCCCTTCACGCGCTACCTCAGTGGGCACCCTGTGCCGGCGTTCTGCGTGCGCTTTCTGCGCCGGCAGGGCCAGCCAGCCTGGGCGACGCGGCTGGATCGCTTCCGCCTGCCTCATGCGGTGGCGGTCTTAGTGGTGTATTCACTGCTACTGTTCGTCGTGGTCCTTACGGCCGTGTTCGCTATCCCGGCGCTTGTCGGCCAGCTCGTTATCATGGCCAAAACGGTGCCGCGCCTGGTTGTCAAGGTGCCACATATGCTGGATAGCATCCAGCGGGAACTGGCACTCTATGGCTTCAAGGTGGATCTTTCGGCACTCTACCAGCCGTCGCTTCTGGCTGCCCGCGCCGAGGCGATCGGGGCCGAGGCGGTGCAGCAATCCATCAACCTGGCCACCAAAGCTGCCTCCGGGCTGGCCAGCTTCCTGCTGGTGATCGCCCTCAGTCTGTACATGAGCCTGGACCAGCCACGTTTGGCGCGCCAGCTCCGTTCGGTGATTCCCGATCACTTCTATGGGCGGATGAACCTGGTCGGCCAGTCGCTCTCGCGCACGTTCGGCGGCTTCATGCGGGGGCAGCTGCTCATGGCACTGCTCTATGGGCTGCCGGCGGCTCTGGCGATGGCGATAGCGGGGATCCCACTGGCCGGTGTGATGGGTGCTGTCTGCGGCCTGCTGATGCTGATACCGCTGATCGGCGCCCCGATCGCCATGCTGCTTCCGGGTATCGCGGCGCTGATCCAAGCCCCCGGGAGCGCCCTGTGGCTTTTCATTGTGATGACCGCCTATCAGCAGGTATTGCTTCATGCGGTTGCCCCGAAGGTCATGGCCGAGGTGCTGGGTATGCCGCCGCTCCTGGTGCTGCTGGCCATGCTCGCGAGCATGCGCGTGGTCGGCGTATGGGGGCTGGTTTTTGGCATCCCGTTGGCGGGCGTCATCTACGCCTTCGGCTCGGCCTATCTGGAGCAGGCCAAGATACGGCGGGAGAGCCTGCCGCGCGGCATTGGCGATGGCGCCGGTGGCAGTGCTTTCCGTCTGCCAGCGATGGGCCCCGGGTGTCTGCTTGTGCCTGATATCCTGTCTCCACCTGGCGAGTTGCAGCCCGTGGCGCAATATCTGGCCAGCCGTGGCATCACTACACTCGGCATAGAGCCTTACCGTTCCCTTGGCGAGACAAGCTGGGAGGACTGGTATTCGGCCGTCATGTTGGGGCTAGACCAACTCTGGCGGGACTGTAATCAGGTGTTCATCCTCGGCAAAGGCACGGGTGCATTGCTGGCCCTGCACGCTGCCTCGGAGCTACCGGTCGCGGCCGCCGCCTGCCTGTCAGTTCCGCTCACCCGCGACGCCGATTACCACAGTGCCGGCTGGGATGCTGCCCAGGCGCAGG
Source organism: Anaerolineae bacterium (assembly GCA_034436255.1). Taxonomy (GTDB): domain Bacteria; phylum Chloroflexota; class Anaerolineae; order DRVO01; family DRVO01; genus DAOTVV01. Next base: position 4,425 of record DAOTVV010000045.1, on the reverse strand, counting down.
GGGTGGAGACGTCACCCTCGCCCGAGATGGTGCTGTTGCTGCCTTCGCGCACGAGGCAGAGCCTGGTGCATCTGCAGGAGCGTGTGCACGGCGAGCTGGCGCAGGTGGCCGGGCCCGTGCTTATCCTGCACCCGCAGGTCAGCCTCGATATCAGCCCGGAAGACGCCCGTTACGTCCTGGAGCGACTGGGCTCGACCCACAAGCGCATCGAATGGGTGGACCTGCAGCCCGGTGGCAGCTATGACTGGAACCGCATCGCCCAGGTCTGCTTCTCCTTCTTGCGCAACTACATTCAGTAATGGGCCTGTAGCCACACCCTGTCGAGCACTGCGAGTCAGCTAAGGGAACGCGGATCAACAGGGGCAGTAACGGATTAGCGCCGATCAGGAGGGGAAACCCTCTCGTGTCCGCGTGAATCTGCGTCCATGTGCGTTCATGCGTGTGCCCTTGTCTCGCCCAGAGAGCGCTTCTCGTTGCCGGCAAGGGCGGCCGCTTTGTGGCTCGTTTGCCGATGTGCTAGCATTGCCCGCTCAAGGGGGAGGATGGATGTCGCTTCCCGCGCTTGCCTCCGGCGACGGCCACTGGCGTAGGCCGGGGTTGCGCCTGCACCCGCTCGTCCTGACGGTATACGCCGTGCTGGCGGTGCTGCTCACCTATCCGGTGATCACGAGCCCGGCGAGGCTAATTCCCGGTTCCGCTACCTGGGCTCTGGACGAGTACACGTTCCTCTGGAACATCTGGTGGTTCAAACACGCCCTGCTCGACCTGGGGACCAACCCCCTGGCCACCAACCTCATCTACTACCCTGTTGGCGTGCCCCTGGTCCTCTATACCTATGACCTGCTCAACTGCGCTCTTGGCCTCCCTCTCTACCTGGCCAGCAACTTGCCGCTCGCCTCGAACATCCTGCAATGGTTCTCTCTGGCGAGCGGCTCCTACACTGCATATCTGCTGACCCGCTACCTGCTCCGCCGCCAGTTGGCAGCAGCCGGCGGCAGCGCTTCGCAGTTGGGGCCATTCCTGGCCGGTCTGGCATATGGGTTCGCTGCCAGCCGCTTCGTGTACCTGGCTCTGGGCCATTATTGCATAGTCACGGTGCAGACTCTGCCGTTGTTTGCCTTGTTCACCGTACAGGCGCTGGAAAGAAAGGGACAGGGACGTGCCTGGCGAAAGTATGCGCTCCTTGCCGGGCTCGCTTTTGCGCTGAGCGCCCTGGCCGAGATGACCTTCGCTCTTTTCATGGGCCTGTTCCTCGTGATCTTCGCCCTGTACGCTCTGCCACGGCTAGGGCTGCGATCTACGGCTGTGCGAATCGCGGCGATAGGAGCCAGTGCCGCGGTGCTCTACTCGCCCATGCTCTACCTTGTGGTGCGGGAGTCGCTGCCAGGCGGCTACGGCCTGCAAGGGTGGGGCGATGCGGCGCGCCTTTCTGCGGACCTGGCTGGCTTGTTCACGCCGACGGCACTACATCCGCTCTCGGGTGGCAACTGGCAGGAGCAGCTGCGACAGGTAGCCGAAGGCGTCGCTCGTTTCAGTGATGTCAACACGGTCTTCCTGGGCTTTGCCTTGGTGGCTTTGGCGGCCATCGGTGCCGTGGCTTTCTGGCGACTGGCGAGGCCATGGCTGGTCACTGGCGTTCTGGCAGTCATTTTCAGCCTGGGCCCATTGCTGCACATCAACGGCCGCTACCTCTTCGATCTTGACGGCCTGCAAACCACCTTTCCCTTGCCGTTCATCCTGCTGCACTACATCCCGCTGGTTAACGCAGGGCGCACGCCCAACCGTTTCAGCGTGCTGATTCTGCTGGCCCTGGCTCCGTTGTGTGGGCTTGGCGGCTACTGGCTGCTGGTTCGGCTCCGGCGTTGGTGGCTAGCAGCCCCAGTTTCGGCACTGCTCGCTATGTTGCTACTGGCTGAGGGCTTGTCCGTGCCCCTTCCCGTGACCGATGCGGGCGTGCCTCAGCTGTACCAGCAGTTAGCGGCCGACAAGGAGGACTACGCTATCCTGACTCTGCCTTTCGGGTTGCGGAACTCCTTTAGCACGGTGGGGGCTGAAGACACCCAGTTGCAGTATTACCAGTCGTTACACGGCAAACGCATTCTGGGCGGGAACATCTCACGTGCTCCCTCGATTGCCTTCGACTATTACACGCGCATCGAGCCACTTTCGAACCTGATGGATGTGGAGTCCTATCAGGCGCCGCGTCACAACGACCCGGCTCGCGATCGTCAGGAAGCGGCCGAACTCGCGGCTCTACTGGACATCCGCTACCTGGTGGTGCAGGCACCTATCCCCGGGAGGGTTCCCTATTCGGATACTTTCACTGCAGCTTTCGATTACGCCAGCTCGATATTCGACCTCAGCGAGGCGTACCGCGACCCGGCCGGCAAGGCTGTTGCCTACAAGGTACGTCAGGCCGAAATCCCGGACGATTTCACCCTCAACCTCGGTTCAGGCGGCGGCGCCATGTACATCGGGGCTGGCTGGTCCGTGGCTGAGCCGGTCGCCGGAGCAGCCGCGCGCTGGATCGAGGGGCGGCGGGGAATTCTCTATCTGCCGGTGGGCATCCCGGGCGACCGTATCCTCACTTTCAATGCTGCGCCTTTCACCTTCAACGACGCCCCCACCCAGGTGGTCGAGGTGTGGGTGAACGGCAGGCACATCGCGAGTTACAGCATGGGGGCGACCTGGCAGGAGTACAGCACCGCCATCCCGGCGGCGGCCTTACGGCACGGAGCCAATGTGCTGGAACTGCGGCTGGCTTACGCGCGGCGGCCGGTTGATGCTTACCCTGGTGGCTACATGATCGGCCAGACAGGGGTGCGGGCGGGTTCGCATTTGGAGGTTCACAGCACCAAAGATATTGCCTACATAACGATCGGGAAAGCAGATGGTTCCCGCCACGCGCCAGGGTTGAACCTCGCCGTATTCGACGCGAAGAGTGGAACTCTGCGCTCCACTGAAGCCTTTGGCTGGAATGAGGGCGAACGCCTGGCCAGCTTCGTGGCTGAACTGGCGCGTGGTCAGGCAGTGATTATTGCCAGCCAGGGCGGATGGCCGGACACGGTGAACCCCGGTATCTGCGAGACGCTGCGGGCACTGGGCGGCAGCGGTTGCCCGGCACCTGGCTCTGCTTCTTATGCTTTGATTGGCGTGAAGGGGGCGGCGCCGGGCAGCGCGAGCGAGGCAAGTGGCGACGACGCCTACCTGAGCATCTCGCCCGATAGGCGCGCTCTCTCAGCAGCCTTGACCTGGGTCAGGTTGCAGGCCCAGCCATGAGGCGTTCCCTCATCATGTCGCGCACGTCGGCACGCGATAGCCTGCTGGCGGTCGGGCTGGGCGCTGGGGCCTTGTTGCTCTATGTGAGCACCCTGGCCCCGGGTGTGCTCGAAGCCGATGCCGGCGAGTTCCAGTTCGCCGCCTACCTGGCTGGCATCGCTCACCCGACCGGCTACCCGCTCTACCTGCTGCTGGGCTGGGCCTGGACGCATCTGCTCCCCTTTGGCAGCGTTGCCTACCGCATGAATCTCCTGACTGCGATTACTAGCGCCGTCGCTGTTGGCCTTTCTGCCCGCCTGCTGCTGGTGCTCCTGCCGGAGCAGACGCCGGCGTGGATGGCCTGGCCGCCCGCTGCTCTCAGCGCCGCTCTGCTGGCGACGTCTCCCACATTCTGGTCACAAGCCATCATATCCGAGGCCAACCCGCTCAACCTGGCCTTGATGCTTGCCTTGCTTCTGGCTGCGTTCACAGCCAAGGGGCGGCCATCGCGGTGGTGGGTTGTGGCGCTTGTGGCCGGGCTTGGGCTGGCGCATCACCGCACGATCGTGTTTCTCTTCCCTGGTGTTGCCCTGGCCATGTTCCTGCAGGGGCGCGGCTTCGACCAGCGATCGGTGCCCAAATGGCGGCGGCAGTTGGCGTGCGCCGCAGTGGCGCTGCTGTTGCCGCTGCTGCTCTACGCCTACGTCCCCTTGCGGGCGCCGCATACACCTTACCTGCGGTTGCGCCTCGGCCCCGCGCAGGAACTGCACCTTTACGACAACACGCCAGCCGGTTTCGCCGGCTTCATCACGGGCACAGCTTTCGAGGGGGCGATCACGCTCCGCGGGCTTGGCCAGCGAGCCCTGCAGGGTGCTCGCTGGGCGGTTGCCGAACTCAGCCCGCTTGTCTGGCTGCTGGCCGTCGTCGGTGCTGCCTACCTCTGGCAGAGGCGGCGGCCGGAGGCCGTGGCCATTCTATCGGCTGCGCTGCTGCTGCTGGCCTTCAACTTGGTCTATGCCATCGGTGACATCAACATCTACTATATACCCCTGTATGCCTTCGCTGCGCTGCTGGCTGGGGCTGCGACCATCGCTATCGCCGAGTGGCTCGGGCGCCGCTGGCTTGCCCCGGCCACGGTGGCCGCTCTGGCGCTCTTGCTGGCAGTGC